>NZ_CEVIVD010000022.1:29495-30222 GCF_982290655.1 Protofrankia sp. CiP1_Cm_nod3 | reverse complement strand
TGATCCCCGGCCGGTCCGCCACCCGGCCCCGGGCCAGCAGGTCCTCCAGCCGGCCGGCCAGCAGCTCGGCATACTCCTCCGGCGGCATCCCGGTCTGGACCAGGTAGCCGGCGGCCTGCTCCACCGCCAACGCCAGATCCCCCAGCAGCGCGCAGATCCGCCCGGCCACCGCCGGGTCGATCCCGCCCACCCGGGCGGTCAGCAGGCCGACGGCCTCGGCCCGGGTCAGTTCCGCTACCTCCACCGCCGGGCCGAACCCGTCCAGCCCGCCGCGCCGGGAGGTCACCAGCAGCCGGCCGGCCCCGTCCACCGGCCGTAACGGGCCGACCACATCCGGGTCCTCGACATTGTCGAGGAGCAGCAGCCAGCGCAGCCGCTGACGGCGTAACGCGGCCAGCACCGCCGCGATCTCCGCGCCGTCGGGCAGGCCGAGCGCGACCCCGAGCGCGGCCACATGGCCCGGGATCAGGTCCGGGTCCTGCGCCGGCACCCACCACACCACATCGAACCCGCCGGCATGCCGGTGGGCGTACTCCACCGCCAGCGCGGTCTTGCCCACCCCGCCAAGCCCGCGCAGCGCGCACACCGCGACCGCGCCCGAGCCGGCCAGCTGCCGGTCGACCGCGGCCAGCAGATCGCCCCGGCCGACGAAGTGCGCCAGCCGGGGCGGGACGTTCCACACCGCCGGCAGCTCCGGTGGGAACACCGGCCCCACCGAAGCCGCCGG
>NZ_CEVIVD010000022.1:25390-29146 GCF_982290655.1 Protofrankia sp. CiP1_Cm_nod3 | reverse complement strand
AGGCTGCCGGGCCCGCCGGGCCGCCGGGGAAGTCCGGTTCGGTGGCCGGCTTCCCCCGCTCACCCGCGGCAGCGGCAAGCAGCGCGCGGCGGGCGGCGTCCTTGTCGACCCCGAACAGGTCCACCGCGACGATCTGACCGAGCAGACCGGGACGTTCACACTCCTCGATCCGGAACACCAGCAGCTTCCGGCTCCGGCCGAGCGGATCGTCCTTCCAGGCGGCCTGCCACTCCGCCGCCGCGTACACCGATGTCAGATAGGCCGCCGAGAGCACCGCGACCGTCCGCTCCGCAACCTGGGCGGCCTGGTGCATCTCCTCCACGAACCCGGCCCCGGCCCCGAAATCCCACGCCTGGATCAACGTGGTGTAGCCGGCTGCCTCCAACGCCCAGGCGATCCACTCCGCCCACGCCCGGTCCCGTCCGGTATAGGACACGAAGAAATCCCGGCGAGCGCCCACCCCATCCCCGTCACCCACCGCACCAGCATCCCACTCCGCCCGTACGGACCCGAACCCACACACAGTCGGCAGCACGACGACGCGCGCGATCCGGGGGGCATCCCCGACCGGCACGGACGAGAACCCGTGATCGTCGCCAGAACCGGTAATTCCCCAGGGGCTGTGCTCAAGTAATTCCCCAGGTGGCCCGTGATGTGGATGTCAGCTGGTGGTCGTGGCGGCCTGGACAGTCATGTCGATGGCGATGATGCTGCCGGTGGCGCTGCCGGCCATCCGCCATGTCGCCCTCAACAGCATCCGGGAGCGGCGGGCCCGGGCGATGACCGTCTTCGTCGCCACCTACATCGCGGTCTGGGCCCTGTTCGGCCTCGTGGCCCTGCTCGGCGTGCGCGCGGCCGTCGACGTTGCCGGCGTCGGCGGCCGGGCACTGCTGCTGGCCGCGCTCGCGGCCGCGGCGCTCTGGCAGGCCGGCGGGGTCAAGCGCCGGAGCCTGGCCCAGTGCCGGCGCACCGTGCCGCTGCCGCCGGTCGGACGGCGGGCGGACGTCGCGTGCGTGCGGTTCGCGTTCCTGCACGGCAGGCGATGTGTGCTCTCCTGCTGGCCGTTGATGGTTCTCATGGCCGTCGTCGAGCACGGCGCCGTCGTCTGGATGATCGCGTTGGCCGTGGTCGTCTCCGCCGAGGAACTGACCCGTGTCGGCCGCCGCCTGCCGGGCCTGTCCGCCGTCGCGCTCACCCTGACCGCGGCGTTCCTGCTGCTCAGCGGGTGAGGAGCGGCGGGCTGACGCGGCAGCGGACGCCCCTCACCCGTCCACCGGGCCCGGGCCGAACAGGTCAGGAGCGCGACGTGACCTCCGGCCACGGTGTGCCCGGGTCGCCTTCGGGGCCGTGGCCGTCTGGTGCGTAGCTGCGGAAGGCGGCATGGTCCGGGCCGGTCCGGGTCGTGTCCTCGCCGGTGGTGGCGGGCGGGCCGGGGCTGACCAGGTCGCCGCGCAGCCGGATGTCGAACGGGACCGCGAGCGCGAGCCGAGGCCCGCCACCGACGGTCTCGGGAGCCCGCTCCGGCGGGGCGACGGCCGTGGGCGGGCTGGCCGGGCCGGCCGGGGCGGCGGAGATCCGGTCGAGGAGGGCCTGCTGCTCCGGCGGGAGGGGCTGGGAGCGGAGGAAGGCCAGCAGCCGGCTGATCCGGATCCCCTCGTTGACAAAGCCGCCGAGTTCCCTGTGGTCCGACGCCTGGACGGCGGCATGGTGCAGCGCGACGATCTCCCACTGGTCGTTGAAGACCGGCGAGCCGGATGATCCGGGCTCGGTGTCCGTCTCGTAGTGCAGGAACAGGTCGAGCAGGTCCACGATCCGGTTCTCCCGCAGCGCGACCTGCTTCTTCCCCCCGCCGGGATGCTGGATAATCGTGACGAAGTCCCCGACGATGGCTTTGCCCTCCCCTTCGAACAGCCGGTTGAACCCGAACCGGGCCAGCTCCGCCGGGGCGGCCCGCACCGCGACCAGCGCGAAGTCCAGCCGCTGGTCGGCGACGAAGAACCGGGCCGGGTCCAGCGCGAAGGGGACGGGTGCCAGCGGCCGGCCGTCGGGCGCGTCCTGATAGTCGAATTCGACACCGCTGAACCCGGCTGTCCGGGCGTCGGGGAGCACATGATGATTGGTCAGCAGCAGCTCCGGGGAGACCAGGCTGCCGGTGCCGTAGCCGGCCAGCCGGCCCCGCCCGTCCCGGATGACGACCCGGCCGACCGACCGCGCGGCGGCGACACCGCCTTCCAGGTAACCGACCCCGAGCAGGTCGTTCGTTACCAGGATCCGTTCCAGGACGGCGCTCGCCGCCGCGGTGGCGGCTGGTTCCCCGGCGGCCACCGCGGCCGGGCTGACCGGCCGCACATCCGGGTAGAAACGGGCCAGCCGGTCGATCCGGGTCGCCACCCGGGCCGGCTCGTCCGCCCGCGCGATTCCGCCTGGCTCCCGCAGGACCGCGATTTTTTCGTGGCGCTGTTCGCTTCTGTCCGCCACCCGGGCCGCGACCGCGGCCCGCAGCTCGGACGGTACTTCCTCCACTGGCACCGTGGACGGCGTTTCCTCCACTGACATTGTGGCCCCCGCAGGTCGTCGGAAACTGGGCCGGAACGACACGCCGGCCCATCGGGAAAAGTCGCTGACAAAATTGCAGAAAAAGCGGCGCACGGGCTATCGCGGAGAAAATCCTGTCGCGGCGCGGGCACCTTTGGCGCAACAGTTCCGTGCGCGCCGCATGTCACCCCCCGGGCCGCCCTGCCATGCTGTCAGCCGACGATTCAAGAGTAAAGAAGGCCCCACGGCGGCGTCAGTACATTTTACACACCGGTTCTTTTTTTGTGCACCGCATGTCACTTACCCCGACGGGGCCCGGGCAACGGCCCACCCGCCCTCGTCCCGCGCCGCCCGGGAGCACCCCCTGAATCCCCGTCCGGCGCGTCAGCGGTGGCGCATGACGGCTGCCGCCGGCGCGACACTCCCGCCCCGCCCGCACTGGCCGTCGGGACTGATCAGGCGGACTCGGTCGTTGCCCCGGTCCACCTCGGTGATCGGGCAGGTCGCAAAGCTAGCGGCGGTGTCGGCAAGCCATGTTTCGGCGGCGTCATGATGGACGTGGTCGCTGACAATGAGCGCGATCAGGACGTTGGCGTCCAGAAGAGTGGTCACTGATCGTCGTCCAGGGCGCGGACGTCCTCGGTCGTGATGATCCTGCCGAGGCGGACCAGGGGGAGGCCGGTTCGTTCACTGCGGGATATCTCCGTCGTCTCACCGTGTCCCAGACCGCGACGTATGAGATCGGCGACCGTCTCGCTCAGTGTCCGTGAGGTGTCCCTGGCGATCGACATGGCCTGCCTGTGAAGATCATCTTGGATGTCGATGGTGGTACGCACATCATCATCACATCTGCGCATCATGATGCCGATCATTGTCGGGCAGCCGCCGGGTCGACGAGACGTGGCCGTCGAGCTCTCCGGCATTGGAACGGACATTTTCGATCGTCCACTTTGGTCATCTGCCGGATGGGCCGGCGGTTGCGGCCCCGCATCACACTCGTAGGTGGAAACCGCTGCCACCATGACGGTTTCCACCTACGGCTTCCGCTGCTGTAGGTGGAAACCGTCGCTACCGTGCCGGTTTCCACCTACAACTGGGGCTTCTGGCGGATGTTGATTGTGTCCGGGTGGTTCTCGTCGAGGATTTTCTGTGATCGGGTGAGTATGTCGTCGACGTGTGGCGCGGGCTCTTCAGTGGTTGCCCTGGATTCGTAGGATGTCC
>NZ_CEVIVD010000022.1:22685-24603 GCF_982290655.1 Protofrankia sp. CiP1_Cm_nod3 | reverse complement strand
AGCATCCTCCGCGCCTCGGCGTGGTGGCCTTGTGTCCGTAGCATGACGGCGAGGTCGTGTACGGCAGTGATCGTGTCCGGGTGGTTCTCACCGAGAATGCGTCGCCGTCGGGTGAGTACGTCTTCGATGCCGGCCTGTGCCGCGCTGTGCATGCCCTGCACGCGCAACAGGCCCGCGAGATTGGCCGCGGCGATGATCGTGTCCGGATGCTCCTCGCCGAGGACGCGGCGCCGTCGGTCGAGCACGTCGTTGAACATTGTCCACGCCTTGGCATAGTCGCCCAGCAGCCTCATCGTGAACGCGAGATTGGCCGCGGCGGTGATCGTGTCGGGGTGGTCGTCGCCGAGGATGCGGCGGCGCCGGGCGAGCACGTCCTCGAACATGCTCCGGGCTTCGGCGTAGTCGCCCTGTACCCGTACCGTGAACGCTAGTTCGTGTATGGCGGTGATCGTGTGCGGATGGTCCTTGCCGAGGATGTGGCGCGACTGGGTGAGTACGTTCTCGAACCTGGTCCGGGCTTCGTCGTAGTGGCCCTGCATCCGTACTGTGAACGCGATGTTGCGTGCGGCGGTGATCGTGTCCTGATCGTCCTTGCCGAGGATGCGGCGGCGTCGGATGAGCACGTCGTTGAACATGATTAGGGCCTCGGCGTAGTTACCCTGCGCTCGTACTGTGCGCGCGAGACTGCCCAGGGCCGCGATCGTGTGCAGATGATCATCGCCGAGAGTGGACGACCAGCGGGTGTGAGCGTCGAGTCCCAGGCTGTGGCTGCCCGGGTAGTCGCCGCGTGCCCGCAGGTAGCGGACCAGGCGAATGATCATACTGCGGCTGTCCGGGTGATCGTCCTCCACGAGGCCGGTCGCGACGGCATGGGGGTGGATGCGGGCGTAGCGGGGCCAGCTGTCAGGACGGTTCCGGTGCGGCGGATGCCCGGCGGCCAGCAGCCGGTGCACGGCCGTACGCAACCGGGGCCGCAGCGCGGCGGGTGTGTCGTCGCGGAGCACGGCCTGCATCAGCCGGTGCATGACCACCGTGCCGTCGACATGCCGGACGACCGCCAGCCGCGCCAGCCGGCCGGCGGTCTCCGGCAGCCGTACCTGATCGGCCGCTACCTCCCGTAACGGATCGGGCAACAACTCGGCGGTCTCGGGACGGACGAGATCAGCCGGGATCGGTTCCGGGCCGAAGTGCGCCCACAGCCGGGCCAGCATCACCACCGCCGGGTCGTCCACACGGTGCAGTGCGACCGTCCACGTTGCCGCGACTGGCTGCACACCGTCCGGCGCACCCTTGGTCAGGAGCACCCGCCGGGGTCCGCTGGCCCCGTCCGGCGACCCGTCCGGCCCTTTCCTGGCCGTGTGCGTCCGTAGCTGGTCGACAAGAAGATCGGCATACTTCGCGGGTGCCATCCCGGTTTCCGCCAGCCACGCCCCGGCCTGTTCCAGCGCCAGTGGCAGGTCCCCGACCACGGCGGCGATCCGTGCCGCGTCCACCTCGCTGATCGTGGGGACGCGGGAGCGTAGCAGCCCGACCGCTTCCGGCCGGGGCAGCACGTCGACCTCCACGGTGCTGGCCAGCCGGGACCACTGGCTGTCCCGTGACGTGATCAGAACATGGCCGTGGCTGAACTCCGCCGCTTTCAGCACACCGAACGGATCGGCCGGCTCGGCGGCGTTGTCCAGGATCAACAGCCAGTTCTGGTAACGGGAGCTGTGGCGCAGCAGTTCCAGCGCCGCCCGTGCGGATTCCTCCGCCTGCCCGGCCACCCCCACCTTCAGCCGCTGCGCCAGCGCGGCCAGCGCGTCGACGACCAGTTCCCGTTTCTCCGCCGGCACCCACCACACCACGTCGTAGGCATGGAAGTGCCGGTAGGCGTATTCCACCGCCAGCTGGGTCTTCCCGACCCCGCCCAGGCCGT
>NZ_CEVIVD010000022.1:19565-22615 GCF_982290655.1 Protofrankia sp. CiP1_Cm_nod3 | reverse complement strand
GCACCGTCGTCACCCGCTGATCGAGCAGGCGGGCGCGCAACTGCGACAGTTCCTCCTCCCGTCCGGTGAAGTGCGGATTCCGCGGCCATGCCAGTGACAGCACCCGCGGCCCCGGAAAACGCGGGCCGCTGTCCTCCTCGGCTGTCGGACCTGGGAACGGTGGTGTCACCGACGGGCGCGCACTACCGGTCAGTGCCGCGTCGACCGTTGCCGCCAGCCGGGCCGTCGCCGTCGCCTCGTCGATCTCGAACAGGTCCGTACAGACGATCTTACTGAAGGGCTCCGGTGGGGTGAAGTCGACTACCCGCAGCGGCAGCAGGCGTCGGTTCCGCCCCAGTGGATCCGACCTCCATGCTGCCTGCCACTGTGCCGTACACATCTTCGAGGCAACATATTTCGGTGACAGCATCGCCACTGTACGTTTCGACCGCGCCATAGCCGCCAGCATCCGCTCCGGCAAGTGCATTCCCGGGACCACGTCCCACGCCCGCAACATCACCCGGTGCCCGGCGTCCTCCAGACGCGAGGCCACCCACTTCGCCCAGTCCTCGTCGGCCCGCGTGTACGAAACGAAGAAATCCCACTCGGACCCGTCATCGCCCCCGTCACCGGTCACACCGACAGGATTTCACCGCAAACCGCTGTCGGCCACTGTCCGGCCACTGCCCGGGCACTGTCCGGCAGCGGACGATGGCGGGAACGGGTCGGGCCGCGGTGGGCCGGATGGCGGCGGAGCATGTGTCGGCGTGGCGGGCGTTCCCGCGCTTTCCGGCGATCCCAGTAACGGCCCGGGAGGTGGGCAGTAACGGCCCGGGAGGTGGGATTACCTCCCGGGCCGTTACTGGGAAACGTCACGATCATAAAGACGCGGCCCGGCTATCCGGTTCCGGACGATCCCCCTTCCATGTCCCGGAAGGCCGGCCGGAGCCCCCGTGAGGGCGGTCGGACACCGAGGCGCCGTCGAGCGGCGGTAGCCGGTCCTGCGATCGATGCCTGCGCGGCGTCGGCCGGATCACGCCGGCGCGTACGCGGGCCCGCGGGCCGGGCACCCACGGGCGGGCACCTACGGGCCGGGTACCTACGGCCGGTCAGGATGTGGGTGTCAGGACGCTGTCGATGATGTAGACGGTGGCGTTGGCGGTCTGGACGTTGCCGCACACCACGTTCGCGGTGTCGTTGACCTTGAACGACTCGCCGGAGCCGGACGTGGTCAGCCTGCCCTTCTCCAGGGTGGCGAAGGAGCCGTTGACGAGGTCGGCGGGAGCGGCCTTCTGCCCGACGACGTGGTAGGTGAGAATCTTGGTGAGCATGGCCTTGTCGTTGAGGATCGCGTTGAGCTGGGCTGTTGGGATCTTGGCGAAGGCGTCGTTGGTGGGCGCGAAGACGGTGATGCCCTGCGCGTTGTTGAGGGTGTCGACCAGGCCGGCCTTCTCCACCGCGGTCACCAGGGTGGACAACACCGGATTGTGGGAGGCGGCGGTGGCGACCGGGTCGCTGGCCATGCCGCTGAAGCTGCCCGCGCCGCTCGTGGGCACGGCGGAGCAGGCGGCGCCGAACGGCTGGGCCATGACCGACTCGCCGGGGGCCGTCGGCAGCGCGGCCGCGGAGGACGCGGGCGCGCTGGCCGCGGAGTCGGTGGGCGTGTCGTCACCACCGCAGGCGGTCAGTGCCAGCGGCAGGATGACGACGGCGGCAGCGGCGGTAACACAGCGGGTGATGCGGGTGAAAGCGGTCATCGTGACTCCGGTGTCAGGATTGGGCCCGTGGACCAGTCCTTGACGCGGACGGTCCCTGACTGGATGACGAGCCCTTGGTCGGCTGAGAGGTGGGCCGGTGCCCCGTGCGGTGCGGACACCGGCCACGGCGGTCCGCCCGATACGGGGCGGCAGCGGGGCAGCGGCGAGGGCTAGGTCACGCTGACCACCACCGAATGCCAGCCGGTCGCGCCGTCGGGTATGGTGCCGGCGCGCCGGTCGGTCTGGGTGTAGCCGGTCCGGTCGGTGGCGCGGACCTCGAGGGCGTGGCTGCCGGGGGTGGCGGGCCATTCCCACAGCCACTGCCGCCAGGTGTCGGCGGTGTCCTGCGCGGCGAGTGTCGCGGCGTGCCACGCGCCGCCGTCGACCCGGACCTCGACCCGGTCGATCCCCTTGTGCTGGGCCCAGGCCACGCCCGCCACCGGGACCGTGCCCGCCGTGAGGGAGGCGAAGGGCTTCGGGGTGTCGATACGCGACTCGGTCTTGATCGGTGCCTGGCTGGACCAGGAACGTCTGACCCAGTAGGCGTCGTACGCGTCGAACGTGGTCAGTTCGAGGTCGGTGACCCACTTGCAGGCGGAGACGTAGCCGTACAGCCCGGGTACGACCATGCGGACGGGGAAGCCGTGGGCGAACGGGAGCGGTTCGCCGTTCATGCCGAGGGCGAGCATCGCGTCGCGGCCGTCCAGCACGGCTTCCACCGGAGTACCGATGGTCATGCCGTCCACCGAGCGGGACACCAGCTGGTCGGCGGGGCCACCGTGCGACGGCGGGCGCACGCCGGTCTCCCGCAGCAGGTCGGCGAGGCGCACGCCGATCCAGCGGGCGTTGCCCACGTACGGTCCGCCGACCTCGTTGGACACGCAGGTCAGGGTGATGTCGCGTTCGATCAGCTCGCGTTCCAGCAGGTCCTGGAAACTCAGGCGCATCTCGTTGCACACGCCCCTGCCGTGCAGGCGCAGCCGCCAGGTGCTGGCGTCGACACGCGGGACGACCAGGGCGGTGTCGACCCGGTAGAACGAGGCGTTCGGCGTCAGGAACGGCCCCAGCCCCGGCAGCCGCAGGTCGGCGCCGGAGGGAACCGCGGCAGCCGGTGCGTGGGGCCGCGGCAGGCGGACGGCGGTGCGTGACGCCACAGCTCGGGTGCCGCTCGATGCGTTCAACGACAGTCCCAGCGCTCCCGCCCCGGCGGACGCCGCGGCCGCCGCGGTCGCCGCGAGGACGAATCCCCGCCGGTCGAACGCGGCTGCTGGCCGCGCCGGCGTGGCTGTGGGCACAGGCCGCGCCGGCGCGGCC
>NZ_CEVIVD010000022.1:7982-19243 GCF_982290655.1 Protofrankia sp. CiP1_Cm_nod3 | reverse complement strand
GCCGGGGTGGCTGTGGGCGCTGGCGTGACCGCTGGTACGGGCGGTGTGGGCTCCGGTTGCGTGGGATCTGGTCGCGCGGATACCGAATGATCATCGTGGGCAACGGCGTTTCCGGAGTCCGGGAGGCCCGCCGGAGGGGTGGTCAGCCGACGGATGAGCATGCTCAGAACCACGGCTGCGATGAGCGCACCGGCCACGGACGGCAGCGGATCGAGCGTTTCCGCGTCCGGGCGGGATGCGGCGGCGACGGCTCCGACCACGCCGAACAGCAGGATGCCGAGCACACCGGCCGTCCGGTACCGCAGGGCTGTCAGGCCGATCGCGATCGCGAACAGCGCGAGAACCGCCAGGATGCCCAGTTGCAGCACCAGTTTGTCGTTGGTGCCGAAGTGCCGGACGGCGAAGTCCTTCAGTGCCGGCGGAGCCAGGTCGATCGCCGCCCCACCGACGGCGATGACCGGGCCAGCCTGCGGCCTGACCGCGGCAGCGGCCAGTTCCGCCCCCGCAAGGGCGGCGAATCCGGCGATCAGCCCACCGAGCCCGGCAAGGACCAGCCGCACCAGTCGCGCTGGTCGCGGAAGGCCGTCCGCGCCGCTCTCCACCGCCATCGTCTCGTCGACCACAACTGTCATTCGGTGCGATCGCCGCCATGGCTTGGTCGGGCTCGGCCGCTTTTCCGTTTTTCTTTCCGCGTCTTTTCCGCGCCGCCCGTGGCGGCCGGTGACCAGCGGCTGTCTCCTGACAGCACGTCACCGCGGGCCATCGGACGGGCAACGCGGCGGCCGGCGGCCGGCGGCCGGCGGCCGAACACGCGGTCCGGCTGTTACGGGTGAGCGTGGAAGAAGCCCGGGGTCAAAGAGAAGTCAGAGCGAAAGCAGGGCCAGCGGCGCGCTGGTGGGGCTGGGGGAGCCGCCCCGGGGCTCCGCCGTCACGCCGACCCCGTCCGCCCCCTGCGTCTGACCGGTCAGGAGCAGCGCGCCCGAGGAACGGCCGGTCTTCACGAGCCCCGCGGGCACCATCGTCCCGTTCCGGCTGTACCACAGCTGGTAGACCCGCCCGTCGGCAAGCGCCGGCAGATCGTGGTAGACGAACGCGGCCTGGCCGAACCGCGGGGAGACCACGACGGTGCCACCGCCCCCGCCCCGCAGGACGGTGGCACGGATCGTGGCGTCCGGCGCTGTCATCAGCGCGCTCAGCGCCACCGCCTGTTGCTCGACCTGGGCGGTGTGGGCACGCTGCCGGTCGGCCTCGTGCCGGGCGTCGACGGCCAGACCTCCGCTGATCACAGCCAGCAGCAGGCATGCGGCGGCCACCAGGTGCGGCAGCCGCCGCCACCGCAGCCGGCGGGCCGGCAGCGCCACCGGGGTTCCGCGCCCGGTCGGCGGAAGCTGCCTGGTCTCGGCCACCGCCGCCATCACCCGGGAACGCAGGGCGGCTGGGGGGGCCTCCGCCACCGCCAGCGCGAGCCGGGCCGCGGTCTCCCGCAGTTCCCGCACCTCCTGGGCGCACGCCTGACACGCCGCCAGGTGGTGGGCGAACTGTTCCGCTTCCTCCGCCGGCAGCGCACCCAGGGCGTAGGCGCCGGTCAACGTGTGCAGGTCGGCGGTGGTCATACGGACACCCCCAGGCAGTCACGGAGCCGGATCAGCCCGTCGCGCAGCCGGGTCTTGACCGTCCCCAGCGGCGCGCCCAGCAGGTCGGCGGTCTCCCGGTAGGTGTAGCCGCGGTAGTAGGCGAGTATCACCGACTCCCGCTGCAGATCGGTCAGCCGTTCCAGGCAGCGTCGCACCTGGGCGCGCTCCAGACGGTGCTCGACCTGCTCGCTGACCTCGTCGAACGCCGGGCCGCGACCACGCGCCCCGGCCCGGTGCTCGCGGTCCGCCGCCGCCTGCGCCGAGCGCACCCGGTCCACCGCGCGGCGGTGCGCCAACGTCATGATCCACGCCATGGCGCTGCCCTGCCGGGCATCGAAGCGGGCCGCGCAGCGCCACACCTCGATGAGCACCTCCTGGGTGACCTCCTCCGACTGGGCCGGATCCCGTACCAGCGTGCGCACCAGGCCCATGACCGGCCCGGCCACCGCGGCGTAGAGACTCTCGAACGCCTGTTGATCGCCACGTGCGACGCGGCCGAGCAACGACTCCAGGACACCGGGAGACGGCGCCGGGGGCTGGTCGCCGTATGCCGCGACGCGCATGGACACCTCCAACTGTGACACTGTCACCAGTGCTTCGGCGCCGGGCCCCTCCCGGATTGCTCGAGACAGGCATTGTCACAGACAGGCGCACTGCTCGGCCCGCTGGCGGTGGTGCTCCCGCCCCCTGAACGAACTGTTCGGCACCGGATGGCACCCGACTTGTTCCTGAAAATCGTGACTCACCGTAAATATGAAGGTACTCTTCCGCCATCTGGGCGTGTCGGGAGCCGTCGGTTCAGAAAGCCAGGACCGGTGTCGAGGTGACCTGGTTCATCGCCCAGCCCCACTGGTGCCGCGGGCTCGCGACGGGAACCGCGCACATCTCGCTCCGGTTCGCCTGCGGGCCCCCGGCCGTCGATCAGGTGCTCTCTGGCATCGACGGCGACAACATTTCGTCGATCCGGGTAGACGAAAAGATCGGCACGACCTGTCATATCGCACCGAGTCCCTGCACGGCAAAGACCAGGATGTCTATGCCGTCGCTCGACCCGCACATCGCTGCCGCGGTCGTGTTGCGCGGCTCTCCCGTACCGGTGTGAAGAGCTGAATTAGCCTGTTGGTCATCGTGTGGTCTCATTGTGTGGCAGGCATGTCTATTACGCTGACGTCCGGTTGTTGGTCGCCGGCGGGGACGAGGGCAGCGTGCCTACTATCGATGTCAGTGGTGTGACGATTTCCTACAGTGATACCGGGGTGCCGGCGGGGCTGCCGGACGCGCCGACCATTGTGTTCGGGCACGGCCTGTTGTTCGGTGGCTGGATGTTTCGCGCACAGATCGCGGCCCTGCGTGAGCGCTATCGCTGTGTGGCGGTCGACTGGCGTGGGCAGGGCGATACCCCGGCCGCCGCCGGCGGCTATGACATGGACACCCTCACCGGTGACGCGGTCGCGCTGATCCGGGAGCTCGGGGTCGCGCCGGTGCACTGGGTGGGGCTGTCCATGGGTGGTTTTGTCGGGCAGCGCATCGCGGCCCGCCATGGTGAGCTGTTGCGTTCGCTGACACTGCTGGACACCAGCGCCGGGGCCGAGGAGCGGAGCAAAGCCCGCGAGTACAAGCTGCTGGCGTTGCTGCTGCGTCTGTTCGGTATCAGACCGATTCTGGGAAAGGTCAGCCCGCACATGTTCGGCCCCGCCTTCCTCGCCGACGCGGCCAGCGCGGCCACGATCGACGAGTGGGCCGGCCGGCTCAGCGGCAACAAGCGCGCCGCCATACGCAAGGCGGTGCTCGGGGTGGTCAGCCGCGCGTCGGTGGAGCGGGAGATCACCGGTATCACGGTGCCCACACTTGTCGTCGTCGGTGCCGACGACAGGGCCGCCCCGGTGGAGAAATCGGAGCGCATCACCGCCCGCATTCCAGGGGCCCAGCTGCGGATCGTCGCGAGCTGCGGGCACAGCAGCACCCTGGAACAGCCCGCGGCGATCACCAGCCTGCTGGAGAAGTTCCTTGCCACGGCCGACCGGGCCTGACCGGGCCTGACCGGGCCTGACCGGGCCACCCACCGCCCGTATCAGGCGGAATTCACCTACCGTACAACTATCGACAGTTCCGCCGGACCGCGTACGTTGATCCGGCCGTTCCAGCGGACCTCCTCGACCGTGGCCGAGGGGAAGCGCCGGACGAACCGGGTGAAGGTGACCCGGGCTTCCAGCCGGGCCAGTGCCGCGCCGAGACAGTGGTGTATACCGGCGCCGAACGAGACGTTCTGGTGCGCGTTCGGCCGGTCCAGCCGGAGCTTGTCGGCGTCCGCCCCCCAGAACCGCGGATCCCGGTTGGCCGCGGCCAGGGCGGCCACCACCCACGCGCCGGCCGGGATCTCCTCGCCGTGTACGGCGAGGGGCTCGACGGTTATCCGCCGCATCAGGTGTACCGGGGTGTCGTAGCGGAGGATCTCCTCCACGGCGTTGGCGGCGAGCCCGGGCTCCTCCCGCAGCAGCCGCAGCTGGTCGGGATGGCGCAGGAGCGCGAGAATCCCGCCCGCGAGCAGGTTCATCGTGCTTTCGTGGCCCGCGATGTAGAGGAACATGACCTGGGCGACCAGTTCGTCCCCGCTGAGCACGTCGCCGTCGTGCTCGGCGGCGATAAGCGCGCTGATCAGGTCGTCGCCGGGATTGTCCCGTTTCCAGTCGGTCATGTCGCCGACGATTCCCGTCAGCTCGCGGTTGGCCGACCGGATCTCGGCCTGCAGGGCCGGGTCGGCGAGCGGCTCGAGCGCGCGCACCAGCGTTCCGGTGAGCTCACGGATACGGGTGTGCTCCACCACCGGGATGCCCAGCATCTCCGAGATCACGCTGAAGGGGAGCGGGAAGGTGAGTTCGGCGACGAGGTCCGCGCGGCCCGCATCCGCGACCCGGTCCAACGCCTGGTCGACAAGCGCCGCGATCCGCGGTTCCAGCGCGTCGACGGCACGTCGGGTGAAGGCCTTGGAGACAAGGCGGCGAAGCCTCGTGTGGTTCGGCGGGTCCTGGTCGAGGATGGCCAGCCCGCACATCAGCCGGTTCTCCTTGCCGAGCGTGCGGGAGTCGCTCTTCCACCGCGGCAGGCGTGTCAGGTGCCGCTCGTCGACGGAGTGCCCGGATCTCTGCAGTTTCGACACGTCCTCGTACCTGGACAGGATCCAGAAGCCGAGCGGATGCTCGTGGGCGGGCGCGGTGTCACGCAGTTCCGCGTAGTGGGGATAGGGATCGTCGCTGAAACCGCCGGCGAACGGGTTGAAGACGAACGCTTCCTCGGAGCTTCCTCGTGTCGTCATGATCTGGCCGCCCTGATATTGCGCATGGTCACGAAAGCGGTGGCGCAGAGTGTCTCGTCGGCCCTGTCGGCCGAATAGACCTCGGCCGCGGCGACGGTCATGACAGGGCCCGCCTTGACGACCCGGCCACGCGCGACGATTTTCTCCCCCTTCGCCGGGGCCAGGATCTTGACGGTGTAGTCGATGGTCATGTTCACCCATCCGGGTGGCAGCAGCGTGCCGGCCGCGCAGCCACCGGCGAAGTCCGCCAGCGCGCCGAGCACACCGCCCTGGACGAAGCCGTCGTGCTGCGTGAGCTCCTCCCGGTACGGCTGAATGATCTCGACGTCCCCCGGCGCTATCCGGCCGAAGGTGAAACCCAGGTGCCGCGCGGCCGGCATGTTCAGGACGGTATCCCGCACGAACCGTTCGAAGGCGGGGTTCGGCGTTTCCAGCACTGCCATGTCCAGGGTTCTCCCCGCTGGTCGACGAGTTCTTCGGGAGAGTTCTTCAGGTGCGTCCTTCGGGCGAATCCTTCAGGCGGCCGACGGTGCCGACGGTGCTGATGGTGCCGCCGGTGCCCAGGCCTCGAAACCGTTCTCCAGATAGCGCTTTCTGGCGGCAGCCCGCATGATCTTGCCGCTGCTGGTCTTCCGCAGCCGGCCCGGCAGGGTCAGCACCAGATCGCCCAGGGAAAGGTCGTGCTCCCGTACCACCGCCGCCCGGATCGACGCGGCGACGTCCCGCGCGTCCGCCTTCCGCCGTTGGTCGCCCCTGATTTCCTGCACGACGACGAGTTTCTCCCCGTCGGGGCCGGGAACCGAGAACGCGGCACACCCGCCGGATCTCAGCGCGGCGTGTGACGACTGGACGGTGTGTTCGATGTCCTGCGGATAGTAGTTCCGCCCCCGAATGATCACAAGGTCCTTCAGCCTGCCCACCACGTACAGTTCGCCGTCGACCACCAGGCCGAGATCGCCGGTGCGCAGGTAGGTACGGCCGGGCTCGCCGTCACATTCGGCCCGGAACGTGTCGGCGGTGGCCTGCGGGCGCCGCCAGTAGCCCTGTGCCACGTGCTCCCCGGCGACCCAGATCTCTCCCACCTGGTTCGCCGGGCACGGGCATTTCGTTTCAGGGTCCACGATCCGGAGCGTTTCCTCCGGAAGAAGAAGCCCGGAGCCCGCGAGGCTCCGGCCGCGGCCGTCGGCGGCCTCGGCATAGCGTCTGTCAGCGAGCGCGTCGACGTCCGCCTCGATGGTGCGCGGGCCGCGGCCCTTCTGGCTGCCGGTCACCAGCAGAGTCGCCTCGGCCAGCCCGTAGCACGGGTAGAGCGCCCGCTCACTGAAACCGAAGGGCGCGAAGGCCTCGGCGAACCGGCGCAGCGTTTCGGGCCGGATGGGCTCGGCGCCGTTGAACGCGACCTTCCAGCAGCTCAGGTCAAGCTCTGGAATGTCCCCTCTGGCGGCCCGCGTGACGCAGGCGTCGAACGCGAAGTTCGGCCCGCCGCTGGTGTGGGCACGGTACCGGGAAACAGCCGACAGCCACAGCAGCGGCCAGCGGATGAACGCCATCGGCGACATGAGGATGCTGGTCGCCCCGATCCAGAGGGGCTGCAGGACGTTCCCGATCAGCCCCTGGTCGTGGAAGAGCGGCGCCCAGCCGACGAACGTCGAGTCCCGGTCATGGCCGAATGCCCGACGTATCATCTCCTGGTTCGCGGCAAGGTTACCGTGGGAGACCACGACCCCTTTCGGGTCGGATGTGGAACCCGACGTGTACTGCAGGAAGGCGATGGAGCCCGCCGAGCAGGGCGACGGGTCGAAACCCGTCTCCGCCATGTCGGTGATCCGGTCGACCGGAAGCCAGTGCGGGACCGCGTGGACCGGCTCCAGCGCGGATCGGGTGTTCTCGACCATGTAGTTGACGGTGAGTACCGCGGCAGGCTCACAGTCCCGCACGATGCGCAGCGTCGTGTCCTGCACCTGCTGCTTGCGCGGCGGGTTGACGGGTACCGCGACGACCTGCGCATAGAGACATCCGAAATACGCGACGATGAAATCCAGGCCCGGTGGGAAAACCAGCAGTGCCCGGTCGCCGGCACCGCAGTGCCGGCCCAGCCAGCCGGCCACGGCGAGCGCTCGCGCATGCAGCTCGCCATACGTCAGGACTTCTTTTTCCTTCTCGTACTCGTCCAGGAAGACATACGCTCTGCCGGTCGGCTCGAGGGCGGCGCGGCCGCGCAGGACATCCGGGAGCAAAATTTTCTGCCGCGTCATTTTTCTTCCCCTGTCCGCGAGCGGATCCCGATCGGGCTCACCCCGGCGTCCCGGCGATTCAGACGATGCTCCTCGGCGCGACCGGGAGACTTGTCAGGCCGCGGACGATGAAACTGTGCTCCTGCCACTGGAGCTGCTCTGTCAGCAACTCCAGGCGTTCAGCGCGTCGGTACAGGTGTTCGAAGGTAACCTCCGCCTGCAGCCGGGCCAGCAGCCCGCCCAGGCAGCCGTGCATTCCGTGGCCGAAGGCGAGATGCCCCTTGGCGTCACGGGTGATGTCGAACTCGTCCGGCTGCGCGAACACCGCGGGATCGCGGTTCGCGGCGCCGAGACACAGCAGAACCTGGTCGCCTTCCCGCACCCGTTTCCCGTCGATGTCGACCTCGCGTGTCGCGAGACGTTTGGTCATCTGCAGCGGGCTGTCGTAGCGTAGCGCCTCCTCGACGGCCGCTGGCGCGAGCTCCGGGCGGCGGCGCAGGAGAGCGTCCTGCGCCGGATGCTGGAGCAGCGCGAGCAGGCCGTTCCCGATCAGGGATTTCGTGGTCTCGTTGCCGGCGACAAAGCACATGATGCACACGAAGACGAGCTCTTCGTCGCTGAGCCTGTCGCCGCCGGCGGTCCGCGCGGCGAGCAGCTGGCTTATCAGGTCGTCGCCCGGCCGGGACCGGCGCTCGGCAATCACCTCGTCCAGGGCCCGCGCGAACATTTCGACGACATCGCACACCCGGGTGAAGTCCGCGGCCTTCATCAGCCCCGGCTCGAGCAGGAAACGGATGTCATGCGTCCACTGGCCGACGTGTGCGCGCAGATCCCCTGGGAGCGCCATCCAGTCGCACAGGACCGTGACCGGCAGGGGCGCGGCGAAGTCGGTGACGGCGTCCATGCCACCGTCGTCCCAGGCCCGCTGTATCAGCTGTTCGACAGCCCGCGAGACACGGGGACGGAGCCTGTCGATTTCCTGCGCCGTGAACACCCGGTTCACCAGCCCGCGCAGCCGGGCGTGGTCCGGGTTGTCGGTGAAGACGAGCGACTTCCTGCCCAGCCGCCCGATGAGCGCCACGTTGTCCTGCTGCGACAGCCGGCTCGCCTGCCGGCTGATCAGCTCGGGTATGAGCCCGGCGCTGAAGGTACGGTCGCGCAGGACGCCCTGTACGTCGGTATACCGCGTGAGCACCCACATGCCCAGTGCCCGGTGAACGGGCTGGGTGTCGCGAAGCTGCCGGTAGAGCGGGTAGGGGGAACGCCGGAACTCGGCGCTGAAGGGGTTGAAACGGACTGCCGCCGGCGCCGGCCCGATGGTGCTGGCAGCCGCCGCGCCGGGTGTCTCCACCGTCATCCCGCCCGCCCCCCACGGCTGTCGAAGTATCCGCTCCGGAAAGGCTGAAGAACGATTCTGAACAGGCAGATCTTTCCCATCCGGAAGCCGAGGGCGGACAGCTTCAGATAGCGCTCGTACCGGGCGACCACCTCCGGCCCGACGATCTGGACGGCCTCGTCGCGGTGCCGGCGCAGCCGGCGGGCCCACTCCTCGCACGTCCAGGCGTAGTCGAGCCGCCCGTTGCTCACCGACCGGACCTCGAAAACTCCCTCGGCCGCGGCTGTGATCTCCGCGAGTGTCGGCAGGTCGGCTTCGGGAAATATCTCCTGCTGGATGAACCCGCTCGCGTCCGCGCGGGACATGTTCGCGTATGCGATCGTCTGCAGCGACAGCACACCGTCCCGGTTCAGCCAGCCGCGGCAGCGGGTGAAGAACTCCCGGTACAGGCCGATCTTCTCGGTGGGGGAGTCCGTGGGCCGGGCGAAATGCTCGAACGCGCCGATGGATATGATCCCGTCGAAGGACGCGTCCGGCTCGTAGTGCAGCCAGTTCTCCGTACGCACCTCCACACCCGGATATCCCTGGGAGCGGACGAAGGACGCCTGCTCCTCGCTGAGGGTGAGACCGACGGACCGCTGGACCCGGTGTTCCTCCGCCAGCCGCCGCAGGACGGCACCCCAGCCGCAGCCGATGTCCAGCACGCTGCGGGCCCTCTCGGCCCGGACCGCGTCCAGGTGAAACCGCAGCTTCCGGTCCTGCGCGTTTTCCAGGGTGTCGTCCGGGCCTTCCCGGAGCGCGCACGAATAGGTCAGCGAACGGTCCAGCCAGAGGCTGTAGAACGCGTTCCCGACGTCGTAGTGGTGACGGATGGCGGCCGCCGCCCCGGTCGTCCGGCCGATGTCGGCTGATGCGGTCATGACTATGCCACGCGCTGCTGGCTCTGCTCGTACAGATATCCGGCGACCGCGTTGATGCTCGGGTTCTCGAACAACGCCTCGGGTGCCAGTTCGACACCGTAGCGTTCCTCGACCTCGATCAGCAGGGAGACGGCGAGGGCGGAGTCGACGCCCAGCCGGTCGAAGTCCGCGTCCGGATCCACCGCGTCCACCGGTACCTCGAGGAGATGCGCGACGTACTGCTGGCACCAGTCGGCAATCGATTCCTTGCTCGGCTTCAACGTGCTCGCTCCTTATGCCGCGGTGCTGGGGGCTGGCTTGCCGTTACCGGATATACGACTTGCTTTCATCCGCTCTTCGGACGGGCGCTTGACATCCCATACGAGACCGCCGAGAGAAAGCATTTTTATGAGCCAGTAACCCGGGTCGAGACGGTACCAGCTCAACCCGAAAGAAGACGAGTCGGGGAAGGCGTGATGGTTGTTGTGCCACGACTCGCCAAAGGTCAGCAGAGCGAAGATCCCGCCGTTCCTGCTGTTCTCCCTGGACTCGTACGGGTGGGTGCCGAACATGTGCAGGAAGGAGTTGATCGCCCAGATGATGTGTTCCAGGACGAACATCCGCACCAGACCGCCCCAGAAGAGGCCGCTGACCGCCCCGGCCCAGCTCAGGTAGACGAGGCCGCCGATGAGCGCGGGGATCGCGAGCCCGAGCGCGACCCAGTAGTAGTAGAGGCGGGCGACCCGGACCAGCGCGCGATTCCTGATCAGATCCGGCGCGTAGTGGACGACGTTCGGGTACTCATGGCGGCGCATCCACAGGAAATGGGAGTGGGCCAGGCCGCGTAGCCGGCCCTTCAGGCCACCGCCGGCGAGGTTCGGGGAGTGGGGGTCGCCCTCCCGGTCACTGCACTCGTGGTGCCGCCGGTGCAGAGCGACCCAGGACACCACGCCGCCCTGCCCGGCCATCGAGCCGAGGACCGCGAGCACGGCCGCGACGGACGGCGCGGCCTTGAAGGCGCGGTGCGTGAACAGCCGGTGATAACCGACGGTGACGCCCAGCCCGGTCACGATCCACATCGAGAAGAGCAGGGCGAGTTCGGTGACGCCGATCGGATGTACCGTGAGGAACGCGAGCGCGGCGACAGTACCGACGATCGGCAGGACGTCGAACAGCAGAAAATGACGACGCTGCAGGCGGTGCAGATAAGGACTGCTGATCGTCTTCCTGCGAGGAGCGGATCCGACGGTCCCGAAATCGGACTCGGGCACATGGGTCGCGGGCCGTACGCCGACCATTCTCGACCGCCCCTCCTGGGTGCTGGACCTGGGTTTCTTGAGCCGGGCCTCCCCGAATCGTAAGCTGCCGCGACCGGACACGACAGGTGTACGGGAACCGCCGATCGCAGGATTGGAATTCGCTATCGGAGGACCGTCAGCACCGAACCCGTGAGACGATCCGGCCGCTTGGAGCGTGGTCCGCCCTGATGGATCCCAAACAGGTCGGGCATGCTGGGAGGGCCGGCGGAAACCGGTGGGAGCATGCTGCTTCCCGGGTGCGCCAGGTATCGGGCTCAGGGTATCGTGCTCAGGCCTCCAGCGGCACCGACTCCAGCCGCTGTAGAAGTTCTTCGGCGAGCGATCGGAAGTCACGGTGGCATCGGCTGACGAGCGTCTGCGTACTGCCGAGCGCGCCGTCCGCGGCCCGCAGATCGAACATCGGTTTACGGGCGTCATGCGAGAGCGGCATCAGGCTCTGGTAGTTGCGTAGCGTTGCAATTTCATATGATTTTAGATTTATGTTTGCCGGCGGTTCATCCAGCACGTCCGACGCGAAGACCTGAGG
>NZ_CEVIVD010000022.1:0-7419 GCF_982290655.1 Protofrankia sp. CiP1_Cm_nod3 | reverse complement strand
AATACGGTCAAGCCACCGCTGATACGCCTTGACAGGGCGGTCCAGGCGCATCGTCGGCTGCATGATGACATAACCGAGAGGAGTCATTCGCCCGGGCGGCGCGTCGATCCTGGCCGGAAGGTCCGGGAGCACCTTGTTGTGCCAGGTCCGCCGCCACATCCGGAGGGTCGGCCCGAGGTTGCGCAGTCCTCGGAGGGAGAACAGGTCCGCCGCCAGCGGAACGAGTACGGTGTCGGCGGCAAGCAGCGCCGCCCGGTTGATCGCACCGAGGTTGGGACCGACATCGACGAGTACGACATCGGCTCCGACCTGTCGCGCGGCAATCTGAATGATCCGATGGAATGCCGTAGTCGTCCGCAGCGCGGCCGGGTCCCCGGTGAAGCCTTTGGGCCAGGCCTCGCTCAACCGGTCCTCGAACGCGCTCAACGTCAGGTCACCGGCAAGCAGCCAGAGCCCGTCCAGGATCTGTTCGGGATGGCATGGACGGATGTCTCCCATGCCTTCCATGATCGGCTTGACGGCGATGGCAACTGTGCTGGCCGTACCGGTGCTGTCCGGCCCGGCTGGGCGTGCCGGCCCGTCGGTCTCCTGCCAGATCAGCTCAAGCTTCTCTTCGTCGAGAAACGCTGCCGTCAGATTCGACTGCGGATCCAGGTCCGCGGCAAGAACGTTTTTCCCGAGTCGCTGGAGCATGTACGCGAGATGGTATGTGAGGGTGGTCTTCCCCACGCCACCCTTGTTGTTGAACAACGCCACCGAGATCACACCGTGCTCCTCAGGGTCACGGTCCACGAGGCGTCATCGACGACGAACCCGGGTCCGGGATTTCCGTTCCGGCGCAGCGCGGCCCGGATACGCCCGATACCCCGGCCGAACTGGTTGACATATCCCAGCGACTTCATCGCCGCGGCCAGCGACGGGTTCCGGTAGTCGTTGACCCGGTCGACGTTGTCGAAACGGACCGGCGGGGTCCGGGATGCGCTGACCTCGATCTGGATGACCGGTTGCCCCTGGTAGACCGCCTGGCTGACCACCATCGAAGGCCGGTCGAGGATTCTTCCCTCGTCCCGGATGCTGGTGAGCCCGAGCAGCGCCTGATCCGAAGTATCGATCTCCCTGACCGGTTTACCGGACTTGTCGACGCCAATGATCAGATGCCCGCCGCCCACCCCGGGAAGATCGTTGGCCAGGGCGCAGATCGCCTCACGGATGGCGTTGCGATCCCTGGCCTCCCGCTTGAACTCCAGGTTGGCGGTCTCCTGGGTGCCCAGGGTCATCGCAAGATCTGTTCCCATGGCGTCGATTCTGTCCTACCCGTCGCGAGAAAATGTCACCCGCGGTGGCCACGGACGTGACAGGCCACACCTCTGTCTCCCCGCACGGATCGACCGCGTGGCCCGCGTGGCCCGCGTGGCCCGCGCGGCCCGCGCGGCCCGCGCGGCTCGTCGGGCGACTGTTCGCTGGTTGTGCTGGGTGGGTGAGGGAACGGTGGTCTTCTTGTCGGCCGGACGATGTAGCCTCGGTCAGGACGCGGGCAGAGACCGGACAGTCAGATCGGATGGTGGACGGATCGGGTAGCGGCGGGCAAGAGGGAGGGTTCGACGTCGCCAGCCAGTGGCCACAGGGCTGTGGGGCGTCGGGGCGGATGCCGTCCTGGTAGGCCGTCCGGTACGAGTCGCTGGCCGGTCCTCGCGGACGGCCTGGCGGCGACGATGCCGGCGCACGCGGTGACGGTTGACGTCGAGGGGATGGCTGAAGTCGAGGGCGGCCGCCCGCGATGCGCCCGGACGTGACGGCCGGACCGCTCGGTGGGCCGGATCGGAACCGGAGGGCGCGGATGGTCCATGTACGCCGCAGGTCGGACGGCCTGCCGGTGGTGTGGGTCGAAGTGACCATGATCATCATCTTCTACTACACCTACACCGCCACCCGGTCGGTGGCGGGTGGTTCCGTCCACAGCGCGCTCACCGTCGGCTGGGACATCATGCGCGTCCAGGCGGACCTGCACCTCGGCATCGAGCGCGGGCTCAACCACTGGTTGCAGGGCGTCCCCGCCCTTGCCGTGGTGTGCTGCTACTACTACGCGACACTCCACTTCATCGTCACGCCGGCTGTCCTTGTCTGGCTCTACCGCAAACGAGCGCCCCGCTACCTGGCGGCCCGGTGGACGATCGTGTGCACCACCGTGATCAGCCTTACCGGCTTCTTCCTGCTTCCCACGGCGCCGCCGCGCCTGCTCCCCGGCGCCGGCTTCATCGACACGATGGCGTCGTTCCACAACTGGGGCTGGTGGGCCGGGGACTCCAGCGCCGCGCCCAAGGGGCTCGGCGGCATCACCAACCAGTTCGCGGCCATGCCGTCCCTGCACTGCGCCTGGGCGCTGTGGTGCGGCTGGAACATCGCCCGGCTGGCCCGGCACCGCGTGACCAGGGTGCTCGGCGTCCTCTACCCGGGCGCGACGGTCTTCGTGGTGATGGCCACCGCCAACCACTATGTGCTGGACGTGCTGGGAGGCTGGTTCGCGCTCGGGCTCGGGGCCGTGGCGGCCACCGTCGTGATGCGGCTCGCACATGGGCAACGGCGGTCCCCCGGCCGTCCCGCCGGTCATGACGATCATCTCACCGGTCGTCCGGCCGACCGGGACGACGACCAGGAAGACCAGGTGGCGCAGGTGGCGCAGGGACATGCGCAGGCCGGGCAGGCGCAGGTCGGGCAGGAACAGGCGGGACAGGTCGGCGAGCCGGCTGGCGGGGCGGCCGACCAGCCTCCCCGGCAGCAGCCGCACCTTCCCCAGCCGGCCGCGATCGTCCCCGCCGGTGTTCCCACGCGCCCGGCGCTGGTGTGGCCACCCCGGGGATAGGTGGCGGCCCGGTACAGATCACAGGTATGCCGGTGTGCGAGAGTTGGCCGGCGGTAGGCCGTTCCACCCTGATCCCGTTGGCTGCCGTTGTGGGGTTACCTGGTAGGGGCTGGTGTTGGCGGCGGCGCGTCCCGGAGGCGGTTTCGGGCACGGTGCTCCCGGCCACAGTGTCCCGGCCATGATGCAATGTCCATGTCCATGTCCATGTCCATGGTGGTTCCCGGCCATCATGGTCCGCGGTCGTGATGGACCACGGTCGTGATGGATCACAGCCACGGTGGCCCGTGGCCCGGCGTAGCCGGTCACGATGTCCCGGCCGGCAGTCCCCGGCCAGCAGCCCCCGCCAGAAGAGCCCCGCCAGAAGAGCCATCCAGCCAGAATCCGTGCGGAGACCAGTCGATGTCCTTGGCCCAGATCGCCGCGCTGAAGCGGCCCCGTCCGGTTGTGTTCTCCCTGTGCCTGGTCGTTGCCTGGCTGCTGCTGGCGTTGCTGGCGTTCGGGCTGCGGCGTGAGCCCATCGAGGACGAGCTTGCCGACCGCGCCGTCCTGGCGGTGCGCTCGCACGGCCAGGACGGCGCGCGGGTGAGCTTCGACGGCCGGGACGCCACCGTGCACGGCACGTTCCCCAGCCTCACCGACGCCGAGGCGGCCCGCCAGGTGGTGGCGCGGGTGCCCGGGGCACGGTCGGCCTCGTTGGGCGGCGACATCCGCATCGTGCCGGCGCTGCTTTCCGGCGCCGCCGCCAGGCCCTTCGTGATCGCGGTCGATGGTGACTCGCTCACCGTCACCGCCACCGTGCCCGACCGGGCCGCCCGTGAGCAGGTGCTCGGCGCGGCCGCGGCGGCGGGCACCGGCACGCTGACCGGGAAGGTGACGGTCGACCCCGCCGTGGCCGCGCCGCCGGTCACCGTTCTCGCGGACCTGGCCCGCACGCTCACGACGGCCGCCGGTGAGCACAAGGTGACGATCGCCGGTTCCTCGGTGGTTCTGGAGGGGGGCGTGGCGGACGCCGGGGAGGAGGCCCGGCTGCTCTCGGCCGTCCTCGCCGAGACCCGCAGGACGCTGCCGGCCGCCACGGTCGACAACCGTCTGACCATCCGGTCGGCCGCCTCCGCCCCAAACGCTCCCGCCTCGGCCGCCTCCGCCCCGGCCGCCTCCGCTCCCGCCTCGGCCGCCTCCGCCTCGGCCCTCCCGACGGCCGGCGCGGCCGCGCCGGTGCCAGCGACCGGCGGGACCGCGACAGCACCGGCGGCGGATACGGCCGCGCCACAGCCGGCGGCAGGTGCGGCCACGCCGCAGTCGCTGGCCGGCCGGCTCGCCAGCGTCCTCGCCGAGGGGCAGATCACCTTCGCGACGGGCAGCTCGGAGCTGACCGAGGCCGACCGCGTCCAGCTCGACCGGATCGCGGCGCTGCTGCGGGAGGACGAGCTCGGCGTCCTGCTGGCGGGGCACACCGACGCACGGGGGCCGCGCGCCTTCAACGAGGCGCTGTCACTGGCGCGGGCGCGGGCCGCCGCCGCCTATCTGACCGACCACGGTGTGTCCGCGGATCAGCTGCGGGCCGCCGGGTTCGCCTCGGACCATCCGCTGGCGACGAACGCCACCGATGCCGGGCGCGCCGCCAACCGCCGGGTGGAGATCTCCGCCCTCGTTCCGTAGCCGCCACCCGTAGCCGCCACAGCCCTGCCTCGATGAGCAGGCCGGATGGTCCGGGCCTTCCGGTCTGCCTTTCGGGCTGCCCGTCGGCGGGCCGCTCCGGCCTGGGCCCTCGGCCCGGCGCCTGGGCCGGAAATCCTGGGCCTGCCTCCTCGACCCGGGGGCTCACACGGCAGTCGCCGCCGTCCCGTGGGCAGGAGCAGGGCAGGCCGGGGGACGGCCGGGAGCGGGTCAGGACGGTTGCTGCGACCCGCAGGTATCCGAGCGGCGGGTCACCATCAGACGCATCACGGCGACTATCCGGGCCTGCGGGGCCAACCTGGTGACCTGCACCGCCAGGAGGACGAGCAGAGCGCCGACAATGCCGTCCACCCAGTAGTGGTTGGCCGTGGCGACGACGACGGCGGTGGTGGCCACGGGCTGGGCGATGGCGAGATAACGCCACCGGCTGCGCAGGGCGGTGACCACGACCCATGCCTCGATGATGGCCCAGCCGATGTGCAGGCTCGGCATGGCCGCGTACTCGTTCGCGAAACCGTCGCCCTGGGCGTAGGGCGACGGGCCGAATATCGCGCCGGTGTCGATCAGAGCTGTCATCGTCATGGGCAGCAGGCGCGGTGGAGCGAGCGGATACAGGATGTGGATCGCCAGGGCCATGCCTGTCGCGATAATGATCACATTGCGGGCCCTGGGCCAGGCGGAGCGGTGCCAGGCGAAGACCCAGACGAGCAGCGCGACCGCCGCGGGGAAGTGGACCGCGTAATAGAACTCGTTGATCAGGATCGTCACGTGGTGGGAGTGCAGGGCCAGCCGCTGGACGGCTGCCTCGTCGGGCAGGTACAGGCTGCGTTCCATCTGCCATACCGCGGCCCCGTGCGAGAGCGCTTCGGTCTGATGGCCGTCGACGATGTGCCGTCCGAAACGGTAGACCATGAACAACAGGCCGAGCAGGACGGTCTGGGTGGCCGCGTAGCCGGCGGTGCCGAGGGCGCGACGCCCCCGTCGTGCCCCGCCGGTGGCCGGGGCGCCGCCGGTGGCCGGGGCGCCGGTCGTGAGCCTGGCGTCGGGCATGGGCCGGCTGTCCGCCGTGGCACTGGTCGTGGGCAGCGCGGGCTGGGCGTCGGCCGTCGTCACGGGTAATGGGCCGATCGTGCGCGGAGAGACGCGGTTATGCTCGTCACTGACCCGATCGTCGAATTTTCGGCCCATATCGGGCAATGGTTGACGATATCGGACAATATGGGCCTACCTGGTTGGTCCACAGCACATTGTGCCCTCCTTCACGAAACGGGACCGTACCGTACTGCAATACCGTATCCGGGCGCCTGATCCTGGCTGCTGCCAGGTGTGATCCGTATCTCTCCGGGAATCGCGTCCCGTGCTGGGCGGCCGCTGTTTTCCGAGCTACCGGGCCTGTCCGTATGTCAGGCCGGTTCCGCCGCGGCCGTGATCGGCCTGTTGTGGCCGGGTGGTGACGTGGTGCTCGCTCATCCCCGCTTGCCTCCGATCTGTCCCTGTGGGATTCTTAGGCCACGTTTTTATTAGGGAAGGTTTAACTTAGACGCGAGCACTTGCTGTCATTGATCCGACCGTATGCGGCGTCCGTGGGCCGTCGGTTCCGGAATATGGGACGAGGTGCTCTCTCCAGAGCGTGGTGAGGTGCGGTGCTGGTCTGTTCGTGCTTTGCTGTCTCCGAGCGGACGTTGCGCGGCGTGATTGAGTCGGGCGCGTGCGACACGGGCGAGGTGGGTGATGTCTGTGCCGCGGGCACCGGTTGTGGTGGCTGCCTCGACGAGATCGAGGAACTGTTGACGGACTACCGCCGTGGCTGTCCGGTTGTGTCATCGGGCTGACATAGCGGAGGTTTCATGTGAGGGGCGACCCGGAGATTGTCGAACTGCTCAACCGCGTCCTCACGAATGAGCTGACGGCCGTCAACCAGTACTTCCTGCACTCCCGGATGCAGCTCAACTGGGGTTACCGGCGGTTGGGCAAGCACACCTACGACGAGTCGATCGACGAGATGCGCCACGCTGACAAGCTGGTGCATCGCGTGCTGTACCTGGGCGGGCTGCCCAACCTCCAGCGGCTGAACACGCTCCATGTCGGCGAGACACCTGTCGAGCAGCTCAACTCCGACCGTACGCACGAGATCGAGGCCTGCGGCCTGCTGCGGGAGGGGATCGTCCTGACCCGCTCGCGTGACGACGTCGGATCCGCTGTCCTGCTGGAGGAGATCCTCACCTCCGAGGAGGAGCACATCGACTGGCTGGATGCCCAGCTCGAGCTGGTCTCCCAGCTCGGTGAGGCACACTATCTCGCCCAGCAGATCCACGACTGACGTCGCTGCCGGCGGAGTCGCAACGGCGGGCCGGAGGCGGCGCGATCATAGTTCTGCGCGCTGCCGACGGCCCGCTGTCGTCGATGAGCTGCTGTCGTCGATGAGCCGGACGGGCCGACGATGATACGATCATGGTTTTTCGTGTCGCTGGATGCCAGGAGTTCCCGGGCGTCGGAAGACACACCCGCTACCACAGCCTGACGTTCTGTGCGCACCTGCCTGCCGCTACACTCGCCATGCGATCGGGAAGGCCATGCGATCCATGAAGATAGCGTGACCAGCCGAGATGTGCACCGGGCTGACAGGCGCGAGGAGATCCGTTGGTCGCTAGCATGGCCGGCTCCGTGGCTGACGTGGTATCCACCGGGCTACTGGTGGTCACGTCAGACAGTCGTGTGGTCTGGGCGAACCGGGCCCTGCTCGATCTGGTGGCCACCGGCGGTGGTGCCGCGCACGACGCTGTCGCCGGTACCGTACGTGATCATTCTGGGCGTGACAGCGCTGACGCCGCCGAGCACGGTGGCGTGGAGCCGGGGGGCGCGGCGGGTGGCGGGTACCCGTG
>NZ_CEVIVD010000021.1:30580-48221 GCF_982290655.1 Protofrankia sp. CiP1_Cm_nod3 | reverse complement strand
CCCCGGGAAGCCCCCGCAGCCCCCCGGGCCACCACGTCCCGCGGAGCACTGTCCGACGAGGCGGTATCTGGCGGGGCGGTGTTCCGCGGGGCGGTGTTCCGCGGGGCGGTGTCCGGCGGGGCGGTGTCCGGCGAGGCGGTGGGCTGGGAAGCGGTGGTATTCCCGGCAGCCGGATTCCGGGAGTCAGCGATCGCACCGCCCATGCATCGCACGGTGTCCTTCGATCATCTCCGTGTCAACACCGGCTGTCCGGTCCGTGGCGCCCCGGCGTGCCGGCCTCGCCGGCCGCGCTGGTTCCGCCGGCCGCGCTGGTTCCGCCGGCCGCGCTGGTTCCGCCGGCCGCGCTGGTTCCGCCGGCCGCGGATGGCACTCGGCCCAGCGCCGTCAGGCGGTATCCGTTGCCGTGTGGCTCGACCAGGCCCTCGACGACCAGCGGGCCCATCAGCGCCTGTACCGTCTCGGGCCGTTCCCCGAGCCGTTGTGCCAGCACCGCCGCTCCCACCGAGCCGCGGGCCGGCATCACGTCCAGCATGCGGCGGACCAGCTCGGGCAGACCGTCGCGGGAACCGGGGCCCGCCGGTGGGTAGTCGGCGAGCTCGCCGATGCCGCCGATCTCCTCACAGACCTCGGCGGCATCGGTGACCAGGACGGTCTGTTCGCGGTGGGCTCGCAGCAGGCGGTGGCATCCGACGCTGGTGGCGCTCGTGACCGGCCCCGGCACGGCCATCACCACCCGTCCGAGACGGCGGGCGTGCCGGACGGTGTTCAGCGCGCCGCTGCGATGGCCCGCCTCGACGAGAACGGTGCCTCTGGCCAGCCCGGCGATGATCCTGTTACGGGTCAGGAAACGCCCCCGGTACGGCGGGCTTCCCGGCGCCGCCTCGCTGATGACCAGCCCGTTGGCGCGGATCCGCGCCAGCAGCTCGGTGTGGGCCCGGGGATACGCGATGTCGACCCCGCCGGCCAGGACCGCGATCGTGGGGCCGGCGGCCGCCAACGCCCCGTGATGGGCCGCCGCGTCGATACCGAATGCCGCGCCGGAGACGATCGTCCAGCCCCGGTCCGCGAGCCCGGCGGCGAGATCGGCCGCGATGGTGGTCCCGTAGGCGGTCGCCGCCCGGGAGCCCACCACCGCCACCGCCCGTTCGCACAACCGGCCCAGGTCCCCCTCCCCTCGGGCCCACAGGCCGAACGGCTGCCCCGCCTCCGGCTCCGGGCCGTCGGACAGCCGGCCGAGAGCGGTCAGCACGGACGGCCACTCCGGGTCACCCGGGCAGATGAACCGCCCACCGAGAGCCGTGAGCAGACGCAGGTCGCGTTCCGGGTCGACGTCGGGATGGCGGCCGCGCAGCTCGGCCCAGACCGCAACGGCGCCGCGCCGGGCCACCTCGGCACCGACCGCCGGCCGGTCCGCGCCGACCGCGCGGGACAGCGCAGCCCTGGCCAGCCGCTCGCTGTCGGTGGCAGTCACCGCTGCCTCCCGGGCAGCCGCAGGTCCAGCGCCATCCCGATCTGGGCCAGCCCCGGGGCGGGCAGGCCGGCCAGGTCCGCGAGCGTCCAGGCCACCCGCAGGACGCGGTCCAGCCCACGCGCGGTGAGCTGCCCGGACTCGAAGGCGAGATCGGCCGGGCGGGTCACCTTCGCCGGCAGCGCCCACGTCCGCCGCAGGGCGGCACCGGGGATCTCCGCGTTGGTGCGCCACGGCGTACCGGCCAGCCGGGCCGCCGTGGCCGCCCGGGCCGCCTCTACCCGCTCCGCCGCGACCGCCGAGGTGTCGGCGTACCTGGCGTCCGCGCGCAGCTCCGCCCGGCTGGGCGTGGCGAGCTCGACCTGCAGGTCCACCCGGTCGAGCAGGGGGCCCGAGAGCCGGGAGAGGTAGCGCCGGCGCACCAGGCTCGGGCACTCGCACGCCCTGGCCGTGGCGGCGCCCGCCCGGGCGCACGGGCACGGGTTCGCCGCGAGCACCAGCAGGAAACGGGCGGGGAACCGCGCGCTCACCCGGGCCCGGGCCAGTTCGATCACCCCGCTCTCCAGCGGCTGGCGCAGCGCGTCGAGGGTGGGGCGGGAGAACTCCGGCGCCTCGTCGAGGAACAGCACGCCCCGGTGCGCCTGGCTGGCCAGGCCCGGGCGCAGCACGGTCGAGCCCGCCCCGACGAGCGCGGCCGGCGTGGCCGAGTGATGCGGGCTGCGGTACGGCGGACGGAGCACCAGCGGGCAGTCCTCGGGCAGCAGCCCGGCCACCGAGTGCACCGCGGTCACCTCGAGAGCGGCCTCGGTGTCGAGCGCGGGCAGCAGGCCGGGCAGCCGCTCGGCCAGCATGGTCTTGCCGCTGCCCGGTGGCCCCTGCATGAGCAGGTGGTGGCCGCCGGCAGCGGCCACCTCGACGGCGAGCCGGCCGCGTGGCTGGCCCGCCACGTCGGCGAGATCGCCGAGCTCGCCGCCGGCGGCAGCCGCGGACCGCGCCGCGTCGGTGGCGGCCGCCGCCGGCGGATCCGGCTCGTACTCCCCGCGCAGCAGCCGGACCAGGCAGTCGAGGTCCTTCACCGGTTCGACGACGGCCCCCGGGACGAGCGCGGCCTCCGGGCCGTTCGCCTCGGGCACGACGACACGTTCGATGCCGGCGTCGAGCGCCGCGACCGTCGCCGGCAGCACCCCGCGGACCGGCCGCAGCCGGCCGTCGAGCGCCAGTTCCCCGAGCAGCACCCGGGAGCGCAGCGCCGCCGGGGGGACGGTGGCCGCCGCCCCGAGGATCGCGGCGGCCATCGCCACGTCGAACCCGCTGCCGGACTTCGGCAGGGTCGCCGGGAAGAGCCCGACCGTGATCCGCTGGCTCGGCCAGTGCTGGCCGGAGTTGACGATCGCGGCCCGGATGCGGTCCCGGGCCTCGTGCAGGGAGGTGTCCGGCAGCCCGACGAGGGTGATGGCCGGCAGCCCGTTCGCGAGATCCGCCTCGACCTCGACGAGGTGCCCGTGCACTCCCACGACCGCGACGCTGAACGCTCGCGCCAGCGCCATCAGAACGCCCCGCGCAGATGTTCCACCCGCGGCGGGCTGTTGTGGGTGCGGTACACCTCGACCACGTCGAAGCGCAGCGGCATCGGCGCGTGCTCGTGGTCACGCAGCCAGACGAGCGCCACCCGGCGGATACGGGCGGCCTTCGCCGGCACCACGGCCTGCGCCGGCGTGCCGTAGCGGCCCCCGGAACGGGTTTTGACCTCGCAGAACACCAGGCACGAGCCGTCCTGGGCGACAATGTCGATCTCACCGGCCGAGCATCGCCAGTTACGGTCGAGGATCTCCATCCCGCACTGCGACAGATGCCGGGCGGCGGTGTCCTCCCCGAACCGCCCGAGTACGTCCTTGACCCGCATCGTGCGCTCCCGTTCCACGGGCGACGGACGCGCCCGCGGAGATCAGGATGACTCGTGGAACCGGACAGAACGAGAGCAGAAGCCGATCTGTGGACAAAACGGGCCTTATGCCGTTCACTCATCCACAGAACACAGACGGCAACCGGCCTAGAGCTCGGCCTTGGTCAGCTCCTCGACGTTGATGTCCTTGAACGTGACGACCCGGACGTTCTTCACAAATCTCGCCGGCCGGAACATGTCCCAGACCCAGGCGTCACGCAGAGTGAGTTCAAAGAAGATCTCACCAGCGCTGTTGCGGGCCTCGATCTGGTAGTCGTTCGCGAGATAGAAGCGACGCTCCGTCTCGATCACATAGGAGAAGAGACCGACGACGTCCCGGTACTCGCGGTAGAGCTGGAGCTCCATCTCGGTCTCGTACTTCTCGAGGTCTTCGGCGCTCATGCGCTCTCCGTCGCGCTGGGTAGCCCGGTCCGTGTCACGGCGTCCTCCAGCCGCGCCAGTCGTGCCAGTCGTTCACGTTGAGCTTGTGCCACATTGACATACGACATCCGATGCTGTCCGCACGGCCCGTACGCGGCCAGTGCCGCGGTGTGTCCGGCCGTTACATACCCCTTGTGCTGGGCGAAATCGTACTCGGGATGCCGGTGGTGGAGATCTTTCATGATCCTGTCCCGGGTCACCTTGGCCACCACCGACGCGGCCGCCACACAGGCGACGACCTGGTCGCCCTTGAGCACGGCGGTGGAGGCGACCCCCAGCCCAGGCACCGCGAACCCGTCGGTGAGGACGTAACCCGGCCGCCGGGCCAGGCGTGCCACCGCCCGCCGCATCCCGGCGATGTTCGCCACGTGCACACCGCACGCGTCGACCTCGGACGGCTGGATCACGACGGTCGCCCACGCCTGGGCGACAGAGAGTATCTCGTCGAACACCCGCTCGCGTAACCGCGGCGACAGCCGCTTGGAGTCCGTGAGATCGACAAGACGGCGCGACCCGCTCGCGGGGAGGACGACAGCGGCCACCACGAGCGGCCCCGCGCACGCGCCACGGCCGGCCTCGTCGACGCCGGCCACGGGCGCGAGCCCCCGGCGCCGCAGGAGACGCTCACAGCCCCACAGCCCGCTCTCACCTCTGGCCACCGCGCCGGTCGGCGCGAACGCTGGGAGGGCCCCCGGCCGGGCGCCGTCCCCGGCGGGCCGGGCGCCGCCAGGGCCGCCCGAGATACCCGTAACGGCGGACTGACGGAACGTCGCCGCTGTCACCACCTGTGTTCCTCCCGAGCCGTTTCGCCGGCCGCGTCGGCAGGCTGCCCGGCGCGCCCCGCCTGCGCCGTGCCGTGGTGGCCGCCCCCACCACGGCCGCTCCCGTCAGCCCGGTGCCGGCAAGCGGCACGGTCGCCGCCGCGTGCGCGCCCGCGGCGGCGAAGATGTCCGGCGGGCTCAGGATCCCCATCCGGCTCAGGGGCCAGACCCGCACGAAGGCCCGGCCGACGACCTTGCTCTGCGGGATGGTGCCGTTCACCCGGGAGTCCGAGGACTCACCGCGGTGGTCACCCATGACCCACAGCTCGCCGGGTGGCACCTTCACCGGCTCGAACTCACGGCCCCCGCCGAGCGGGCTGTTCTCGTACACGTAGGGCTCGTCCAGCGGCTTGCCGTTGACCGTCACCCGCCCCTGGGCGTCACAGCACGCGACGGTGTCACCACCCACACCGATGACACGCTTGATGAAGTCCTTGTCGCTGGGCGCGCCGAGCCCGAGCATCCCCTGTACCGACCGCAGCGCCCGGGAGAAGACGTTGCCCGGCGGGGTGATCAGGGTCTCGGCCCGCTCGAAACCGGTGCCGTCGCCGTTGAACACGACGATCTCGCCGCGATGGACGTCCCGGAAGCGGTAGACGAGCTTGTTGACCAGCACGCGGTCGTTGACCAGCAGGGTGCGCTCCATCGACACGGTCGGTATCCAGAACGCCTGGACGAGGAACGCCTTGATGAGCAGGGCGAGCAGGAAGGCGATCAGAACCAGCAACGGCAGCTCACGGGCGAACGAGCCGCGGCCGCCGCGGCCGCCCACCCGCAGGCGCCGACGGGCAGGCGGGCCGCCCGGGGCATCCACCCCGGCCCGCTGAGGCTCGGGAAGCTCCTGGAACTCCTGACCGGTCATGTTCTCACCGATGACGTTCTCCCCGGTAGCGTCGCCCGCCGCCTCGGCCGGACGGACGGATGGACGGCCGTCGTCAGGGACAGCGGCCGGTGGGGGGGAGCCGGTCCGCTCGCCGGGCGGGTCGGCCGCGTCGTCCTCACGGCCGCCCGTGGAGCCGGCGGGAGGGGGCTCGCCCCAGCGCATCGGACGACTGTGCTCGGCTCCACTCACCGCGCCACCTCATGGGTTCGCCGACTCGGGCTGGGATGTGCTGTCCGGGGAACCCGGTTGGAAACGATCGCTGACCACCCTACGCGCCGGACCGGCTCGAACAGCGCCACGGCGGACGCGTGTCCGATGTTCGGGTCGCCACACCCGCCAGTCGTGATCATGCCGCGGCTGTGGCGCGGCCGGTCGTGCCAGCCATCCTCAGTCCCAGTGTCAGCCCCGGCCCGCGGAACCGCCATGGCCGGCTGGGCATGCCCTACACCGGCCGGCGCTTCTCCTTGATCTTCGCCGCCTTGCCGCGCAGATCACGCAGGTAGTAGAGCTTCGCGCGACGGACGTCCCCACGGGTGACAACTTCGATCCTGGATATCACCGGGCTGTGGACGGGGAAGGTCCGCTCCACGCCGACACCGAAGCTGACCTTACGGACCGTGAAGGTCTCGCGCACGCCGCTGCCCTGCCGCCGGATCACGACGCCCTGGAAGACCTGGATGCGCTGGCGGTTGCCCTCGACGACACGGACATGAACCTTCAGGGTGTCGCCCGGCCAGAACGTCGGGACGTCGGTCCTCAGTGACGCGGCGTCGAGGCTGTCCAGGGTTTGCATGGCAGTCGCTTTCTCGCGGTGATGACGGGACGGGTCGAGCCTGGTCCGGCCGGCGGAGGTGAGCCACTGTAACCACTGTAACGGAGCACCTGATAACTGTGCGCGCCCAACGGCATCGGCCCATGGTGGCATCCGCTCGGTGCCCGCTCACGCCGGGTGGTGTCACCCGGTACGGCGGACGGCCGGAAACCGTATCCTACTGTGCCACACGAGCGTTCGAGCCGGCCCCATCCGAGCCGCCGGCCCCATCCGAGCCGTCCGCGCCCGGGCCGTCGTCCGCCGCCGGCCGCTCCCGGCGGGCGAGCAGGTCCGGACGGCGCTGCGCGGTCCGCCGCAGGGCTTCCGCCCGCCGCCACCGGTCGATGGCGGCGTGGTCACCGGAGCGCAGCACGGCCGGGACCTCGCGGTCACCCCACACCGCCGGCCGGGTGTACACCGGGGCCTCCAGCAGCCCGTCGGCGAAGGAGTCGTCCACCACGGACTCGGCGTTGCCGACCACGCCGGGCAGCAGCCGGGTGACCGCCTCCAGGATGACCAGGGTGGCGACCTCTCCCCCGGCGAGAACGTAGTCCCCGATGGAGATCTCGTCGTCGGCCCACTCGTCGATGACGCGCGCGTCGATGCCCTCGTAACGGCCGCAGCAGAACACCAGCCACGGCGCCTCGGCCAGTTCCGCGGCATACGCCTGCGTGAAGGGGCGTCCGACCGGGGTCGGGACGACGATCCGGGGCCGCCGGCCGTCCGCCGCGCCCAGCGCGCGGATCTCGGCCAGCGCCGCCCACCATGGCTGTGGCCGCATGACCATGCCCGGCCCGCCGCCGTAGGGGGCGTCGTCGACGCTGCGGTGCACGTCATCGGCCCACTGCCGCAGGTCGTGCGGGTGGACGTCGAGGATGCCGCGCTCGCGGGCCCGGCCGACCAGGGACAGCTCCAGCGGGCTGAGATACCCAGGGAAGATCGTAACTATGTCGACGCGCACAACCGCTCCGCTACTCCAGGTCGAACAGGCCCGGTGGCGGGTCGACGACGATCCGGCCGGCCGGCACCTCGACCGTCGGCACGATCTCACGCACGAACGGGACGAGCACCTCACCGCCACCGGCGTGCTCGACGACGAGCAGTTCCCCGGCGGGTGTGTGGACGACGTCGACGACCGTGCCCATGTCGACATCATCCACCGTGACCACCCGCAGCCCGACGAGGTCACGGTCCCACCACAGGCCGTCGGCGTCCTCGTCGCCGTCGTCCGCGGCCTGGCCCACCTGGCCGGCGGGGATGGTGAGCACGCGCCCGCGCAGTGCCTCGGCGGCGTTGCGGCCAGCGACTCCCTCGAAGCGCACCAGCAGGCGGCCGGCGTGCCAACGCGACTCCGCCACCACCAGCGGCACGGCCGTGGGCGTGCCTGGGTGCGCGGCCGTGGGCACAGCCGTGGACAGCTCGCCGCGCAGGTGCGTCCCGGGCGCGAACCTGCGCTCGGGAACGTCCGTGCGGACATCGATCGTCACGTCGCCCCGGATGCCGTGGGGACGGCCGATCCGGCCGACCACGACCGGCTCGTCCGCCGCCGGGGGCCGCGGCTTCCTGGCGGCGCTTTCGCCGTGTGTTCCCACAGCCACCTGAGGACAGCCCCTACCGGTCGACGTCGATCACATCGACCCGCAGGCCCCGGCCGCCCACTCCGGCCATGACCGTCCGCAGCGCGCGGGCTGTCCGCCCGCCGCGCCCGATGACCTTACCGAGATCCTCCGGATGCACCCGGACCTGGAGGGTGCGTCCCCGCCGGCCCGACTGCAGGTTCACGCGCACATCGTCCGGGTGGTCGACGATGCCCCGAACAAGGTGCTCGAGGGCGGCTTCCAGCACTTACTGCCCCTCTGGAGCCGGCGACTCGGCCGCCGGCTCGGTCTTCCCAGCGGCGGGCGCGTCATCCGTCGCCTTCTTGCCCTTCTTCGGGGTGGTGGCGGGCTTGTCGGTGAGGCCGGCCGCGGCCTTGGCCGCCGCCTGGAACACCTCGCGCTTGTCGGCCTTGGGGGCGGCGACCTTCACCGGCGGCGGCGCAGGAAGACCCTTGAACTTCTGCCAGTCACCGGTGACCTTGAGGATCGCGAGCACCGGCTCGGTCGGCTGCGCGCCGACACCGAGCCAGTACCCGGCGCGCTCGCCGTCGACCTTGATGATGCTCGGGTCGGACTTCGGGTGATACTGCCCGATCGTCTCGATGACCCGTCCGTCCCGCTTGGTACGGGCGTCCGCGACGACGATCCGGTAGTGCGGCTCGCGCATCTTGCCGAGGCGCTGAAGTTTGATCTTGGTTGCCACGATTGTCGAACTGCTCCAGACGTACGTCAGTAGTCACCGGACACCACGGTGCGGATGCGGAGTACCGGTAGCTGGGTTTGCCGGACGCCACTCGCGGCGCCGATGGTGAACGGGACCAGGGCGGGAACCCCGGACCGCCATCCCAGTTTGCCAGATCGCCCGACGCAGGGTGTGCCCGGGCGCCGTCAGCGCCGCCGGCCGCGCCCCTGCCCGGGCGGCGGGAAGCCACCACCCGGCAGACCCTCGCCGTGCATCAGGGCCGACAGGTCGGGCAGCTCGCCCTCGCCGAGCCCGGGCGGCAGCCCGTCGGGCCCGCCGGGCAGCCCACCGGCCCGCCGCGCCTCGGCCGCGGCCCGCTGCGCCTGGGTCTGCGCGGCGCGGGCGGCGGGGTTGCCCTTGCGCTTCGCGCCCTTGGCCTTCTTGGGGGCCTTACGGGCCGCGGCCGACTTCCCGCGCAACGCCCCACCGGGCATGCCGAGGCCGCCGGCCATCTGCTTCATGACCTTGCGCGCCTCCTCGAACCGGTCGAGGAGCTGGTTGACCTCGGTGACGGTCACCCCGGAGCCGCGGGCGACCCGCGCCTTGCGGGACGCCTGGAGGATGCGTGGATCGTCCCGCTCGGCCGGCGTCATCGACCGGATGATCGCCACCACCCGGTCGACGTCCCGGTCGCCGATCTGGGCGAGCTGCTCCTTCATCTGCCCCATCCCGGGCAGCATTCCGAGCAGGTTGGCGATCGGCCCCATCTTGCGGACGGTGAGCATCTGCTCGAGGAAGTCGGAGAGGGTGAACTCGGCGGCGGCCATCTTCGCCGCCATCGCCTCGGCCTGCTCGGCCTCGAAGGCCTTCTCGGCCTGCTCGATGAGGGTGAGGACGTCGCCCATCCCGAGGATGCGCGAGGCCATCCGCTCGGGGTGGAAGACGTCGAAGTCGTCCAGCGCCTCACCGGTGGAGGCGAACATGATCGGACGGCCGGTCAGGTGCGCGACCGACAGCGCGGCACCGCCGCGGGCGTCACCGTCGAGCTTGGTGAGCACCACCCCGGTGAAGCCCACCCCGTCGGCGAACGCCTGCGCGGTGGTGACGGCGTCCTGGCCGATCATGGCGTCGACGACGAACAGGATCTCGTCCGGGGAGGTCACGTCCCGGATGTCGGCGGCCTGGCGCATCAGCTCGGTGTCCACGCCGAGCCGGCCGGCGGTGTCGACGACGACCACGTCGTGCAGGCGGCGGCGGGCGTGCTCCACGGCGTCGCGGGCGACCGCGACCGGGTCGCCCACACCGTTGCCGGGCTCGGGGGCGTACACGTCCACGCCGGCCCGGCCGGCGACGACCTGAAGCTGCGTGACGGCGTTCGGCCGCTGCAGGTCGGCGGCGACAAGGAGCGGGGTGTGGCCCTGCTCCTTCAGCCACCGGCCGAGCTTGCCGGCCAGCGTCGTCTTGCCCGTCCCCTGCAGGCCCGCGAGCAGGATGACGGTGGGGGGCGTCCGGGCGAACCGCAGGGTGGCCGTCCCGCCGCCCAGGATCGTGACCAGCTCCTGGTTGACGATCTTTATGACCTGCTGGGCGGGGTTCAGCGAGGCCGAGACCTCCTCGCCCCTGGCCCGCTCCCGGACGGCGCCGATGAAGGCCCGGACCACCGGCAGGGCGACGTCGGCCTCCAGCAGGGCCACCCGGATCTCCCGGGCGGCGGCGTTGATGTCGGCCTCGGACAGCCGCCCCTTGCCACGCAGTGACGAGAATGCCTTGTCGAGACGGCTGGACAGGGTGTCGAACACGCGCACACTCCGGGATCGCTGGCGGACCGCACTTCTCAGGGTACGCACCCACCGGCCCGAGCCGGAGCCGGACCACTCACCACCGCCCGCCCCGACGGGACTCCCGACGGAACAAAGAAGATCATCAAGCCCTGGCGAGGCGCACCCACACGACGATCACAGGCGGGCCTGCCGTGATCTCCGCCCTCCACACCGAGGATGGCGGGCACACCTCGCCGGACGTCATCCGCCCCGGCCGTCGCCACCGGCCGGGAGTGAAATCCTCACCCCGGCACTGTAGGTCGCGGCATGCGGGTACGGAAGAAGCCCGGCACCGGACGCAGTGGCCACACCGTGGTCCCTGGACCGGTTCCGCCCCCGCTCACCCGCTTCGCCGCGTTGTTACGTTCCGATGTTGCGTTTCAGGATTCTGCCGCCCGCGTGCCGCGGCTCAGGCCGCCGGGTCCCCGAGCAGCGCGTCGACGAACGCCTCCGGCTCGAACGGGGCGAGGTCGTCCGGGCCCTCCCCCAGGCCGACCAGCTTCACGGGGACGCCGAGCTCCCGCTGGACGGCGATCACGATGCCGCCCTTGGCGGTGCCGTCGAGCTTGGTCAGCACGACCCCGGTGATGTCCACCGCCTGGGTGAAGACCCTGGCCTGCTCCACCGCGTTCTGGCCGGTGGTCGCGTCCAGCACCAGCAGCACCTCGTCGACGGGGCCGAGCTTGGCGACCACCCTCTTGATCTTGGAGAGCTCGTCCATCAGGCCGGTCTTGGTGTGCAGCCGGCCCGCGGTGTCGATCACCACCGTGTCGGCGCCGTCGCTGATCCCCCGCTTGGCCGCATCGAAGGCCACCGACGCCGGGTCGCTGCCCTCGCCGCCGCGGACCGTGCGCGCCCCGACCCGGCTGCCCCAGGTCTCCAGCTGGTCGGCGGCGGCGGCCCGGAAGGTGTCCGCCGCGCCCAGCACGACTGTCCGGCCGTCCGCCACGAGGAGCCGGGCGATCTTTCCGCAGGTCGTGGTCTTGCCGGTGCCGTTCACCCCGACGACGAGGATGTTCGCCGGCCGGTCCGGCGCGGACGCCCGTACCGTGCGGTCGGTGCTGGTGCCGATCTGGGCGAGCAGCTCGTCGCGCAGCAGGGCACGGACGTCCTCGGGCCGGCGCGCGCCGAGGACCTTCACCTTCGTCCGCAGCGACGCGACCAGCTCCTCGGTGGGCGTGACGCCGACGTCGGCGACCAACAGGGTCGTCTCGACGTCCTCCCAGGCCTCCTCGTCGAGGTTGTCCCCGGACAGCAGCAGCAGCAGGCCACGGCCCAGGCTGCTCTGGGAGCGGGCCAGGCGGGCGCGCAGCCGCACCAGCCGGCCCGCGGCCGGAGCCGGCACCTCCAGCTCCGGCGCCTTCTCCAGTTCCAGCTCGTACAGCCCGGCCTCGGCGGTCTCGGCCCCGCTGGGGGGCGCGGGGATACCGAGACCGGCTGGGAGATCGACCGTGTCGAACGTCCGGCGGGGGGAGTCCCGCGGCACCTCGGCGTCGTCGCCCACCCCGGGCGCGTAGTCCGTACCCGGCTGTGGCCGGTCTGGGGCAGCCTGGCCGGGGGCAGCCTGGCCTGGGGACTGGCCGGGGGCGGCGCCGCCCGCCCGCCCGCGGCGGCGGGTGCCCACCACCAGGCCGGCGGCCGTGACGATGGCGAACACGACGATCGCGATAATGATGAGGACGTACTCCACGCCTTCGATCCTGGCAGACCAGGCGTGCCGCGCTCAGGCCGAGGCTCAGGCCGAGGCGCGCTCGCGCAGCCGCTGGCTGATCACCGTGGTGACCCCGTCACCACGCATCGCCACCCCGTAGAGCGCGTCGGCGATCTCCATCGTGCGCTTCTGGTGGGTGATGACAATCAACTGGGACTTCTCCCGCAGCCCCTCCAGCGCCTCCAGCAGGCGGCCGAGGTTGCGGTCGTCGAGAGCCGCCTCGACCTCGTCGAGGACGTAGAACGGCGACGGGCGGGCCCTAAAGATCGCCAGCAGCAGCGCGATCGCTGTCAGCGACCGCTCACCACCCGACAGCAGCGACAGCCGCTTGACCTTCTTGCCCGGCGGCCGGGCCTCCACCTCGATACCCGTCGTGAGCATGTCATCGGGGTCGGTCAGCACGAGCCGGCCCTCGCCGCCGGGGAAGAGGGTCGCGAAGACCGTCTCGAACTCCCGCGCGGTGTCCGCGAACGCCACCCGGAAGACCTCCCGCACCCGCTCGTCGACCTCCGCGACGACCAGCAGCAGGTCACGGCGGGTGTTCTTGATGTCGTCGAGCTGGGCGGAGAGGAACGCCGCGCGCTCCTGCAGCGCCTCGAACTCCTCCAGCGCCAGCGGGTTGACCTTGCCCAGGCGGTTGAGCTGCTTCTCCGCGGTGGCCGCCCGCGCCGCCTGCTCGGCCCGGTCGAACGGGACGGGCTCGCCGTCGGGGGTGTCCGGCGGCACCGGGACGTCCGGCCCGTACTCGGCGACCAGGTCGTCGGCGGCTATCCCGTGCTCGTCCATCGCCTTGGTCTCCAGCGTCTCGACCCGCAGGCGCTTCTCGGCGCGGGCGAGCTCGTCGCGGTGGACGTCGTCTCGCAGCGCGGCGAGCTCGGCGGCGAGCGTGCGGACCCGCTCCCGGACGCCGGTCAGCTCGGACTCGGTCCCCCGGCGCAGCGCCTCGACACGCTGGCGTTCGGTGTCGGCGGCGACGAGGGAGTGCTCCAGGGCGGTCAGGGCCGTGTCGGCGGCGTCGGCGGCCGCCGCGGCCACCGCCGCCTGGCGTTCCCGGACCTCCCGGCGGCGCGCCGCGGCCATCCGCGCGGCGCGTTCGTTCGCGGCGGAGCGCACCAGCGCGTCCGCCCGGCCGGCCAGCGCCCGCGCCCGCTCCTCGCTGGTGCGCACGGCGAGCCGGGCCTCGACCTCCTCGGCGCGCACCGCCGAGGTCGCCGCGACCAGCCGGTCGCGTTCGGCTGACGAACGTTCCCCCGCCTCCGGTTCGTCCGAGGCGGCGGCCAGCGCCGCCTCCAGCTCCGCCAGCGCGCCATACGCCTGGTCACGGGCTGTCTCGGCCTGGGCGCGGGCCCGTTCGAGACGTTCGGTCTCGGCCGCGCCGGAGCGGTTCGCCCGCTCCAGCTGGGACAGCTGCTCGGAGAGCGCGCGGTGCCGGGCGTCGGCGGTGTGCAGCGCCGCGAGCGCCTCGTCGATCCCGCCGCGGGCCCGGGCGACCTCCTCCCCGGCGGCGGCGACCGCCCCCCGGGCGTGCTCCCCGCGGCCGGCCGCGGCGATCATCTGGCTCTCCGCCTCCTCGGCGGCGGCCTGCAGCTCCAGCAGGGACGGTGCCCGGGCGCTGCCGCCGGTGGCCAGCGCCGGCCCGATCACGTCCCCGGCCCGGGTGACCGCCCGGATGCCGGGATGCGCCCGGACCACCTCCGCCGCGGCCGCGAGGTCATCGACCACCAGGGTGGCGGCGAGCATCCGCGCGACGGCCTCGGCATAACGCGGGTCACCGACCCGCACGAGATCGGCAGCGGGTACGCCACCGCCGCGGGCTTCCGGTGGCAGGGCTCGCGCCGGGTCGGCCACGGCAGCGGCCACCGCGGCGTCCGCCGCAGAACCGTCGGCGGGGGCCGCGGCGGCGACGACCAGGGACACCCGGCCGGCGTCGACCGCCCGCAGCCACTCGAACGCGGCGGTGACGTCGCCGGCGCCGGCGACGGCGACGGCGTCGGCGGCCGGGCCCAGCACGGCCGCGACGGCCACCTCCGCCCCCGGCTCGACCGACAGCCACCCGGCCAGCCGGCCGAGGATGCCGGTGGGCGGCTCGGCACGAACCCCGGCGCCCGCGGCGGCGGTGTCAGCGGTGTCAGCGGCGGCCCGGTCCTGCCCGGCGGCGGCATCCCGGCCGATCTTCCCCTTTTTCTTTTTCCCTCTGCCGGCCTGGTCCCCTCTGCCGGCCTGGTCCCCTCTGCCGGCCTGGTCGGCGGGCGGGGGCGTCCAGGTGCCGGCGGCGGCGTCCAGCAGCGCCGCGGCGCCGTCGCGCGGGGTCAGTGACAGGGTCAGCGCCTCCCGGCGGGCCTGCCAGGACGCCCGGTCGCGTTCGGCGGAACGCTCCTGCCCGCGCAGCTCCTCCAGCCGCTCGGTGGCGCTGGCGTGCACCGCCACCGCCTCCTCGCGACGCGCGGTGAGCTCGCCGCGGGTGGTCTGGATGCGGACGAGCTCCGACTCGAGCGCGATCCGCTGGTCGCTGGTCTCCCCGCCGCGCAGCCGGGCCGCGTCCACCGCCTCGGACATCCGGACGATCTCTGTCTCGGCGCTGGCGGCCCGGGATCTGGCGGCCTCGACCCGGCCGGCCAGCCGGGCGAGGTTCTCCCGTCGGCTCGACGCCTCCCGCGCGGCCGCGACCAGCGCCTTCTCCTCCTGGACGAGCGCGGCTTCGAGCCGCGCCCGGCGGGTGACGACCTCCTCGAGGCCGTCCCGGTCGGTGTCCAGCCGGGTCAGCAGCGCGCTCTCCTGCTCCCGGACCGCGGCGGCCTCCTGCTCCATCTGCTCGGGGTCGCGACCGCTGCGTTGCTCCTCGGCACCGGCCCGCAGCAGCCGGGCCCGCTCGGCGGCCAGCGACCGGGTGCCCCGGATACGTTCCCGCAGGGACACCAGGGCATGCCAGACCTCGCCCGCGGCGGCTGCCTGCGGGGTCACCGCGGCCAGCGCCGCCTCCAGCTCCTGCTCGCGCCGCTGGCCCTCGGCGTGGGTGCGGCCCACCGTGGCCAGCCGGGCCCGCAGCGCCTCCTCGTCCCGGATGTCGGTTGCCAGGTCCCCGTGGGCCGTGACGATGTCGTCGGCGAGCAGCCGCAGCCGGGAGTCACGCAGCGACGCCTGGATGACGCCGGCCTTACGGGCGATCTCCGCCTGCCGGCCGAGGGGGCCGAGCTGACGGCGCAGCTCGGCGGACAGGTCGGTGAGCCGGGTGAGGTTGGCGGCCATCCCCTCCAGCTTGCGCAGCGCCTTCTCCTTGCGCTTGCGGTGCTTCAGGACGCCGGCCGCTTCCTCGACGAAGGCGCGGCGGTCCTCCGGGCGGGCGTGCAGGACCGCGTCGAGCTGCCCCTGCCCGACGATGACGTGCAGCTCGCGGCCGATCCCGGAGTCGCTCATGAGCTCCTGGATGTCCAACAGCCGGCAGGTGCTGCCGTTGATCGTGTATTCGCTCTCGCCGCTGCGGAACATCAGCCGGCCGACGGTGACCTCGCTGTAGTCGATCGGCAGGGCACCGTCGGTGTTGTCGATGGTCAGCAGCACCTCGGCGCGCCCCAGCGGCGGCCGCGACGGGGTGCCCGCGAAGATGACGTCGGACATGGTGCCGCCGCGCAGCGCCTTGGCCCCCTGCTCGCCGAGGACCCAGGCCATGGCGTCGACGACATTGCTCTTGCCGGAGCCGTTCGGCCCGACCACGCAGGTGATACCGGGCTCGAGGTGCAGCGTCGTCGAACTCGCGAACGACTTGAAACCCCGCAGGGTGAGGCTTTTGAGGTGCACCGGTCTCCGACAGCTGTCGCAGGGAACGGGCCGCGGACAGTTGGCCGCACGGTGTGACCGGCTGTCATGTGACCGGCTGCCGGGTCCGTCACGCGTGCCTAGGCCCGTCTCCGCCACCATGCCCGAGAGGACGATCGAGTACTCACGATACTGCGGTGCCCGGCAGTGGACGGGGGCCGGGTGCGGTGGCCCGGCAGTGGCCGGCGGGGGCCGGCAGGACCGGGGCGCGCGGACACCGGAAGGTGAATCGCATCACCGACAGAAATCGACGTAGTTCGCAACGTCACAGGCATGGCGGGAAACCTCGACGGGAGGTTTCATGAATGCCGCCGACAACACAAAGGGACGTTCCCCATGAAGAGAAACGTCCCTTGGGTCCCGCTGCGGGTCCAGGAGGATCAGGTCAGCGCGGGCTCTGCCTCGAACGCTCGGAGTTCATCCGAGACATCGACCCCTTCAAGAGCATCATTGAGAGCGCGGCTACGCGCGAGCTCGTCCTCCAGTTCTGCTACACGCGCACGAAGTCGGCGTACCTCATACGACAAACGAACATCGCTGCCAGAGCCGACGTGGCCGAAAAGGGCCTTCGCCATGATAGTGGTCCTCCACGATGAGTGACCGAGCGGGTGCGGGATGCGCTGCGGCCTGGCCGACCAGCTCAGGCAGACCACACGACGCACCAGACAATGAATCGAGGATGGCACGCCTTGCGACCGAAAGTCAAGACGATGCCATACCCCACTCGACGGCGACGGCGTTTTGTCGAGATGAGGACACCCGGGCCTGTCGGTGTGTCCGCCGGCACGACGGACACACATGTCACCGGGTTGTCATGCCATCGGCGCCGACACGGCCGGTCAGCCGGCCGATACGCGCCGATGCTGTTACCAGCCCGGTACGCACGAGCCCACTGGCATCCGGCCGCGGCCCACCCGCGCACCGGAGACGGACGATTGATGCCGGACCGGACGATTGGCCAGCGCCAACAAACGCGTCACTTACGAACAAAATTCAGCAGGTCACCCCTGGGCGGCGACCAGGAGTACGTCACCTGCGTCGTCCGGCCGGGTGTGTGTCCCGCCCGCAGCATTTCCAGCAGGGTCCGGCAGGCCGCGCGCGGGCCCTCGACAATCACTTCGACCCGGCCGTCCGCGAGGTTGGTCGCGGAGCCCACCAGCCCGAGCCGACGCCCCCTCGACCGGACGTATGCGCGGAAGCCAACACCCTGCACGGTCCCCGACACCCATGCCGTGAGCCGGGCCCGAGGCTCCTCGGGCGCGCAGGCGGAGCCGCTGACGCCGGCGGACGGATCACGGCCGCCGTGATCAGCGGATCCACCGGGGACCCCACTGGGACCGCCGGGCGGAGAGGCGGGAACGTCACGCATGAAGCCGGTAGGATACCGGATCACTGTGGACACGACACATTCCCCCCGCTTCCGTCAGCCTCGGCCGCGCCGGTACCGCCGCGGCCGGGTCGCGCTGACGACGGTGTGCGCCATCGTCATCCCGTCGACGCTGCTTCTCGGCGGCTGTGGCCAGAACTTCGAGCAGGACGGCGGCGTGCTGCCGGTGCCGAAAGCCAGCACCGAAGGCCTGCGCAGCGCGGTACCTGAGCCCGCGCCCGCCGCGGCCGAGATCATCGGGCCCGGTTACGCCCCGCCCCGCAC
>NZ_CEVIVD010000021.1:0-30440 GCF_982290655.1 Protofrankia sp. CiP1_Cm_nod3 | reverse complement strand
CCGCACGTCAGGCCCCACCCAGACAGCGGTCCCCAACCTCCCCGGCGGCAAGTACTGACGCGCCGGCCTGCTGGCCGGCCGCAGCTGTTCCTGGCCGGTCACAGCTGTTTGCGGCGGGGCCTGTCGGCGAGGCGGTTGCCGGTGCCGATATCGGCCCGCTGCCCGGCCTGGAAGCCGGCCGGCCCACCTGAGCCGGACAGGCTGCGCGACCGCGTCGTACGCAGCCGCGGGTAGACCTCGGCGACGTGCCGGTCGACCCTCGCCGACCGGTCGGCGAGGACGAGCTCGACCGACCGGCCGCCGGCATGCCCGGACCGATGACGTTCCCTGGCCCCGGACTCGGCCGCGGTGAGCCGGTTCTGGACGGCGGCGGCGAACCCGGCCATCCAGGACCGGCGGAACGCGCGGGCGTCCTCCGCGGGCGGCACCCGGACCAGCGCGAGGGCGTGCGCCTGCTGGACCAGCAGGGACGTGTAGAGAAGCTGGGCCCGTTCCAGATCGGCCGCCATCCCGAACAGGTGCGCCGCGTGCGCGGTCGCGCCGGCCAGCGGGCTCGTCCGGTGGATCAGCCGGCAGCCGAGCGGGCCGGCGATGGCGGCCAACAGAGCGATCTTGTCCCGGGCGTAGGGATGGTCGATGCCCAGCACGACGTCCCCGGCCGCCGCCGTGGTGGGCACCGCCTCCTCCAGCAGCGCCCGGTCGATGCCGTACTGGGCGATGAGGTCCGCGGCCTTGTCGTTGTAGGACTCCCGGGCCTGTTCGGGCAGGCCCTCGGCCTCGGCCATCGCCAGCAGCTTACGGATCTTTCCCAGGGCGGCATCCGCGTCCATGACGGTTGTCGCGCTCCTTTCACCACCAGCTGTCGGCAACCGCCGCCGGACAGGGCCCGGCGCCTACCAGTGCGCCTACCAGTGCGCCGCGCCGGGCGGAGCCCGGCCTACCAGTGTGCTTTTCGCGGGCGTGGCTGGCAGCGCGGACAGGTGAAACTGGACCGGTTCATGAAAGCGTCCCGGCGGATCGGGGTCTCGCATCGCGTACAGGGCAGCCCTGCCCGCCCGTAGACCGCGAGCGAACGGTCGAACAGCCCGCTCTCACCGTTGACCGACACGTAGAGCGCGTCGAAAGAGGTGCCACCGGCCTGTAGGGCCTCGAGCAGGACCTCGCGCACCGCTTGCAGCAACCGGTTGAGTTCGCCGCGGGTCAACGTCCCGGTCGGACGCGCATAGTGCAGACCCGCTCGCCACAGTGATTCGTCCGCGTAGATGTTACCAATCCCGCTGGCGAGCGTCTGGTCCAGCAGCGCCCGTTTTATCCCGGTCCGGCGGTGGCGCACAGCCGCGACGAAGCCGGCGTCGGAGAACTCCGGGTCGAGGGGGTCCCGGGCGATGTGCACGATCGGCGCGGGCACGCCCGCGTCGGTCGGGACGACCGCCAGCCCCCCGAAGGTGCGCTGGTCGACGAACCGCAGCTGACGGCCGGCGTCGGTGAAGGTGAAACGCACCCGCAGGTGCGTCTCGTCGGGCTTCTCCGTGGCGACCACCAGCAGCTGGCCGCTCATCCCGAGATGACCCAGCAGCGCGGCCCCGCCGTCGAGGGCCAGCCACAGGTACTTGCCCCGGCGGCAGGCAGCCTCGATCGTGCGGCCGGCGAGCACGGCGGCGAAGTCGGCAGCGCCGGCGGCATGCCGCCGGACCGCCCGGGGATGGGCGACCGCCACCGTGGCGATCGTCCGGCCGGGCAGCGTCCGCTCAAGGCCGCGGCGGACCACCTCGACCTCGGGCAGCTCAGGCATCAGGCAGCTCAGGCATCATCGGGCGGCTCAGGCATCAGGCATACGGGATCGGACAGGCGGGAATCAGGCACGGCCGCCGGTCAGCCGTTGCCCGTGCCCACCGCCGCCTCGGAATGGCCATGGGCGCTCTCGGACGCGGCGTCAGCGGTGGCCCCGGCGGTGTCGGGTGCCACCTGGCCGGGAGCTTCGGCCTCGTCCTCCAGCGCCTGGAAGGCGGCGGCGGCGGCCCGCTGCTCGGCCTCCTTCTTGCTGCCCCCGTCGCCGTGACCGAGCACCCGGCCGGCCACGACGGCCCGGGCGGTGAACCGCTTGGCGTGGTCCGGCCCGAACTCGTCCACCTCGTACTCGGGGGGGCCGAGCAGCAGGCTGGCGGTACGCTCCTGCAACGACGTCTTCCAGTCCAGCCCGGCGCCCCGGCCGGCGGCGACGTCGAGCAACGGGTCGAACAGCCGGTGGACGAACTCGGAGGCGCTCTCCAGACCGGACGACAGGTAGACCGCGCCGATCAGCGCCTCCAGGGTGTCCGCGAGGATGCTGGCCTTGTCCCGCCCGCCGGTGGTCTCCTCGCCGCGGCCGAGCAGCAGGTAGGGGCCGATGCCCTTCTCCCCCAGTGTGCGGGCGACCTCGGCCAGGGCCCGCATGTTGACCACGGACGCGCGCTGTTTGGCCAGCTGCCCCTCGGGCAGGTCGGGATGGCGGTTGAACAGGGCGTCGGTGACGATCAGGCTGAGCACCGAGTCCCCGAGGAACTCCAGCCGCTCGTTGGTCGGCAGGCCGCCCTGCTCGTAGGCGTACGAACGGTGCGTGAGCGCCAGCTCCAGCCGGTCGACGTCGACCGGCACGCCGAGCGCGGCCCGCAGGCCGTCCCGGGGCATCGGCGGAGGCAGGCCGCGGGTCATGACGGCAGCCCGGCCCGGCTGCGGCGGCGGGTGACGAGACCGGCCAGGGCCGCCCGCTGGCACAGCACCCATCCGGAGCGGTCCGCGGCGGACGCCTGCGCGGCCGCCCGCGCGATCGCTCCCGCGATACCCGGACCGGCCGCGCCGGGACCAGGCCCGCCGCCCGCGACGATCACGATCCCGTCGACGCCAACCACGAATGCTCCCTCCTGCGGATACCACCCCGACAGCGCCGGTGACGGCTGGTCGACCGACTTCGCCACCGCCCGCAACCACGAGACCACAACAGCTCCGGTCGAACCGTCGCAGACGACGACATCGACCTGTCCGCCGGCCACCACCGTGGCGGCGTCGACGGCACCGACGAAGTCGAGCTCCAGCCCGGTGAGGAAGTCACCGAACTCGCCGTCGCCGGACCCGTCGGACGCGCTGGCGCCCGGGCCCCCGGCATACGGTTCGCCGGCGCCTGGCCGACCGGTACCCGGTCCGCCGGCGCCAAAGCGTGCTCCGGGGCGACGGACCGGCCCCGCCACCAGCCGGCCGACCCGGGGACGCGCTACGCCCAGACAGGCCGTCGCGTAGGCCGCGCCGACGATCGCGTGCTGGACGAGCTGGTCGGCCCCGGTGCCGCTGCCGGGGACCGCGCCCGCGTCCAGCAGGACCGTCGGGCTCGACCGGGAGCCGAGCAGCACGGCGAGGGCCTGCCGGGTCGCCCCCGGCACCGGCCCGAGGGTGAACGAGGCGGCGGCCACGAGCGCTTCGGGCGGACCGGCGGAGACGACCGCGTCCGCCACGCCGTCCCTGATCAGCCGGGTCGCGACACGGACCGTGGCATCCCGCCTCGAGCGGACCTCACGGGCCGCGTCCTGGCCAGGACCGATCAGATGGGGCGCTTCGGCCAGCCGTAACCGGCCACCGACGGCGAGCCCGCGCTCGGCCGACAGCCGTTCGGCAACCGCGGCCGGGCCGACGATGCTGACCAGCAGCGACTCGTCGGCGTCCAGCGCGCTACCGATGCCGTCGACGACCGCGTCCGGCGCGCCGTCACCACCGAGCAGATCGACCGCGACGTGTGTCACATCAACTTAGACGTCGAGGACCTGTCGATCGTTGTAACGACCGCACGTCGGGCAGACCGTGTGCGGACGGGTCACGTGGCCGCGGGGGCACTTCGTGAGGGCCGGGGCCTGCGTCTTCCACTGGGCCCGCCGGGAACGGGTGTTGCTGCGCGAGGTCCGGCGCTTCGGGACGGCCACTAGTCCTTCTCCTTGCTCTCTGCGTGGGTGTTGCTCGCTGCGTGGGTGTGCTCATTCGGTGACAGGTTCTCGGCCAGTGGCGGCAGCGCCGCCCACCTGGGATCGGCCCGGGCATGCTCGTGATCGACGTCGGGATCGTCCAGCCGGCCGCCGCAGTCGGCACACAGGCCGGCGCAGTCCGGCCGGCAGCAGGGGGACAGCGGCAGGCTGAGCACCAGCGCGTCGCGCAGCACCGGCTCGAGATCGAGATGGTCGTTCACGACCTGGAAGGAGTCGTCCTCGGGGTCCTCGGGGGCCCGGTCCGGGTAGTAGAACAGCTCGCGGAGACCGACCGTGGTGTCGTCCTCGATCGGGTCGAGGCAGCGCGCGCACTCGCCGGTCAGCGGCGTGAACGCCGTGCCGCTGACGAGCACGCCCTCCATCACGGCTTCCAGGCGCAGATCCAGGTCGATGGGCGCGCCCACCGGGACGTGGATCATCTCGGTGCCCAGCTCCGCCGGAGCGGGCACCCGCGTCACGACGCGCTTCATCGATCCCGCCCGGCGGCCCAGCTCACGGATGTCGAGCACGAGCGGGCCCCGAGGGGCCCGGCGGCGGGATGGCGGCGCGGTCATGGAGGAGGTGCCTGTCGTTGCCACGGATACTGGATTCACAACTCTCGCTGTCACAGGCGGCCGACCGCGGGACGGTGACGCGCTCGTGACCTGTGACTCGTCGGTCAATGGGTTGGTGCCCGGGAATCCAGGTACCGGAGACCACCCTATCCGATCGTCTCGCGAAATCCGCTCACCGTCACCCCGGACGGACCAGGGACCGGCTGTGGCACGCCCACCGGCCTCGGGCCGCCAGCCGGCGGGCGGTCCCCGACAGCCACATCATCCCCGACAGGCCACATCAATGCCCCGTCAATGCCCGGGGCCGGCACGCCCGGGCATCCGGACGGCCCGCGCCCGTCGCCCGCCCGCATGTCACGAAGCGTCGCAATGGCCGCCTCAAGCGCAATGGCCGCCTCAGGGAGACAGATGGAGATCCACGGTGAGCGGCAGGCCATGGCCGGTGGTGGACCAGGGCCATACGCCCTGGCCCAGCGCGAGTGACACCAGCCGTTCAGGGCAGGGGCTGCTCGGCCCAGACGGTCTTGCCGGTGGAGGTATGGCGGACGCCCCAGTTCCGCGAGAGCTGGGCGACGAGGAACAGGCCCCGCCCGCCCTCGTCGCAGCCACGGATCCGATGCGGACGGGGGGAGCCACGGCCGCCGTCGGAGACCTCGCAGATGAGGGCGTGCTCCCGGATCAGGCGCACCGTGATGGGAGCGGCACCGTGACAGACCGCATTGGTGACCAGCTCGCTGACCAGCAGCTCGGTGGTGAACACCGCTTCTTCCAAGCCCCACGCGTACAACTGCCGGGAAACCCCGGCCCGGACCGCGGCGACAACAGCGGGGTCGAGGGGCAGCTCCCAGGTGACGAGCTGCTCCACGGTCGGGGCGTGGGGGTAGGGGGTCACCGGCGTGGCATAGGCCGCATCCGCGGCCGCCTGGCCCGGCAACCGCTACCGGAACAACCGTGGGCACACGTTCCGGGCCGGAATGATCGTTCTGCTACTGGCATTCGCGGATCACATCACACCTTGGTCAGGGCCATCCACGGGATCGATTCCGCGCCGAGGATACGTAGCACGTACGCCTGACGGGTACTGCAACGGATCTCCAGCCGCCCGCCCGGCGGCATTCCGGCCGCCAGCCTGATGATCAGCCCGGCACCATGGGCGTCCAGGAAGGAAAGATCCGTCAGGTCCAGGAGCAGGCGGTCCCCGAACCGGGCGAACGCCCGCTCAAGACCACTGATGAACTGCTCGCGGGTAGATAGATCAACTTCTCCGGCCAGCCTCAGGCCGGAGCCGGTATCCTCGATATCCAGGGATCCGATGCCTTCGAGCACCGTCATGGGGTGGACGCCGTCCATGCGGTCCAGCAGTTCCCTGCTGAAACGCTTCCGGTCGTAGCAGCAGATCACGCTGCACCGCGGATCGGTGAACAAGACCTTGAGCTCATGTTCATAGGCGACAAGCTGGTCGAGATCCATGTCGGGATCCAGCGCCCAGGCCATGTCGGCGCAGGCCCGGAATCCCGGGTACTCCTGCTGGTACGACAGCTCGATCTGCTCCCGGTACCGCTGGATCTGGCCCTCGATGGAGAACCGGGCAGGCGGCAGGTATACCGCTTCGGTGCTCTCGATGTTCAGCTGGCCGCGCTCCCATGCCGGCTCCACCGGCGGGCCACAGGAGTCCAGCCGGGCGAAGATCTCGCTCTTCGAGATGCCGGGACCGGTGACGAGCAGCACCTTCTCGCCCTTGGCGAGCCCCCACTGGCTGTAGGCGGCCAGCGCGCTCCAGCACGCGTCGTCGTCGTCGAAGTTCAGGCATGCATGGTCGCCAAGCCCCATCCGTCCTATGGACACGGCCCGGCGCGGACCAGCACCAGTACTCTGCGTAGACACTCCAAATACAGTTATGACGCCAACCAGTCAAGGATTCACGGTCCGACGACGCTTGTCAAAGGGGGCCCCAGGCCCCGCGGGCACGGCCCCGGGGGGAACGCCGCCCGGGGCCGTGCTTCAGCGGGCGAGACGTTCGCGCAACTGCTTGAGCACCACGTCGGGGACCAGGCCGGACACGTCCCCACCGTAGGTGGCGACCTCCTTGACCAGGCTGGACGACAGAAACGCATACTGCGGATTCGTACTCATAAAGAGGGTTTCGACGCCCGCGAGTGAATGGTTCATCTGCGCCATCTGCAGCTCGTAGTCGAAGTCGCTGACCGCGCGCAGGCCCTTGACGATGGCCTGAATGCCGCGGGCCCGGCAGAAGTCGACGAGCAGGCCATGGGACGACTCGACCACCACGTTGGAATGATCCCGGGCCACCTCACGGATCAGCTCTATCCGCTCCTCCACGGTGAAAAGGTTGGCCTTGTTCTTGTTGATGAGCACGGCTACGACGACCTCGTCGAAGAGCCGACTGGCGCGGACGATGATATCCAGATGACCATTGGTGATCGGGTCGAACGAACCTGGACAGGCAGCCCTTCTCATGATCCAGAACCGTACCAGAGCACCCCCTCACCATACGCGCGATTGCGAATCGTAATGAGTCCGTCCGGCCAGGCCGGCGGGCCGCTGCGGCGCGAGCGCTCCACGACACACACCCCGTCCGGATGCAGCCAGGCACCGGCGATCAGCCCGGCGAGCACGCTGGTCAACGCACTGTCCGGCAGCGCATACGGAGGATCCAGGAACACCGCGTCGAACGCGCACTCCGGCATGATTTCCACCACATGTTGGACCGGCTGCGAAAGGATCTCCACACCGGTGAACCCGAGCGCCGCCGCATTCGCGCGCAGGGTGCGGACCGCCGCCGCCGACCGGTCGACGAACAGGGCGTGGGACGCCCCGCGGGACAACGCCTCGAACCCGACCGCGCCGCTGCCGGCGTAGAGATCGGCGAACCGCGCGCCGCGCAGCTCTACCAGCGAGGCGAGCGTGTTGAACAGCCCCTCCCGCGCCCGGTCGGAGGTCGGGCGGGTCCCGCCGCCCGGCGGCACCCGAACCGGGCGCCCACGCGCGTCCCCGCCGATTATCCTGGTCATTTCCTGTCTTCGCCCCGTCGTTTTTCCTTGTTTTTCTCCGGATTTCCGGTGGCCGGGCGCGCCGGTCGCCGGCACGCGGCCCACCGGCCCCGGCCCACGCCCCGGTCATCCCTCCCCCGGCCCGTCATCCCTTTTCCGGACAGGCGGCTCATCCCTTTTCCAGATAGGCGGCGGCCGTCGCGTCGAGAGTGGCGGCGAGCGCCGCGGCCAGCGCCGGATGCGCCGCCAGCTGCGGATCGGCACCGACGAGCGCGCTCGCCTCGCCCCGCGCGGAGCGGATCAGCTCCTCGTCCTTGAGCAGCTCCAACAGGCGCAGGGAACGCCGGCCGCCGGACTGGGCCGCCCCCAGCACATCGCCCTCGCGTCGCTGCGCGAGGTCGAGACGGGCGAGCTCGGCCCCGTCGGAGGTGGCCGCCACCGCGGCCAGCCGTTCCCAGGCGGGCGAGCCCTCCTGCGCGTCGGTGTACAGCAGGCACCAGCCGGGCGCGCCGCCGCGGCCGACCCGGCCGCGCAGCTGGTGCAGCTGGGAGACACCGAAACGGTCGGCGTCCATCACAACCATCACGGTCGCGTTCGGCACGTCGACCCCGACCTCGATCACCGTGGTGGCCACGAGGACGTCCAGCTCCCCCGCGGCGAACCTGGTCATGGTCTCTTCCTTCTCGTCCGGGGGCAGCCGGCCGTGCAGTGTGGCGACCCGCAGCCCGGCGAGCTCGCCCGCCCGCAGACCGGGGAGCACGTCGAGAACACCCGCGCCCGGCCGGCGGGCGGCCGCCGACGCGTCCCGCGGCGCGGTGCCGCCCGGCCGCGCCCCGCCCGCCGGACCGGCCGCGCCGGCCACCGAGCCGCCGGCCACCGAGCCGCCGGCCACCGAGTCGCCGGCCATGCCCCCGGTCGCGGGGGCGTCGGCCGCGGGGACGTCATCGGCGTCGCCGGCGTCCCCACCGATGCGCGGGCAGACGACATAGGCCTGCCGGCCGGCGGCGACCTCGTCGCGGATGCGGCCCCACACCCGGCTGGCCCACTTCGGCGCTGTCGCGGGCACGACGAACGTGGAGATCGGCGAACGGCCGGCGGGCAGCTCGGTGAGCGTCGAGACCTCCAGGTCACCGAAGACGGTCATCGCGACCGTCCGCGGGATCGGGGTGGCGGTCATCACCAGCAGATGCGGCGGACGGTCGGACCGGGAGCGCAGCGCGTCCCGCTGCTCCACCCCGAAACGGTGCTGCTCGTCGACGACCACAAGAGCAAGATCGTGAAATACCACCGACTCCTCGAGCAGGGCGTGCGTGCCGACGACGAGGCCCACGCTGCCGTCCGCGACAGCGGCGAGCGCCTCCCGCCGCGCCTTCGCGCCCAGCGAGCCCGTCACCAGCACGGCCCGGGTCGCCTCGGGCGCGGCGTCGAGCTCCCCGGCCCGGCCCAGCGGGCCGAGCAGAGCGCGCAGGCTGCGCAGGTGCTGGGCCGCGAGCGTCTCGGTGGGCGCGAGCAGCACCGCCTGCCCGGCGGCGTCCACCGCGGCGAGCATCGCGCGCAGCGCCACCACCGTCTTGCCGGACCCGACCTCGCCCTGCAGCAGCCGGTGCATCGGGAAGGGCCGGGCGAGCTCCGCCGCGACCGTGGCGCCCACGGCACGCTGCCCGGCGGTGAGCGAGAAGGGCAGGGACGCGTCGAAGGCCGCGAGCAGACCGTCGGGACGCGGATGCCGCGGCGTCGCCGCGATCTTCTCGAGGTCGTGCCGACGCTGTGCCAGCGCGACCTGCAGGACGAGCGCCTCGTCCCATTTCAGCCTGGTCCGGCCACGGCCGACGTCCGCCCAGGACGACGGCTGGTGGACCAGCCGGTACGCCTCCAGCAGGCTCACCAGCCGGTAGCGGGCGCGGATGGCGGCCGGTAGTGGGTCGTCGAGCTCGGTCAGCAGCTCCAGGACGACCCGCACGCACGTGGCGATCGCCCAGCTCGGGATCTTCGCCGCAGTCGGGTAGATCGGGAGGATGCCGCCCGCGAAGCCCTCGACGTCCACGCCCGGGCCACCCCCACCGCCACCGGGAACCGCGCTGTCGCCGACCGCACCGTTACGGCTCGTGTCGTTACGGCTCGTGCCGTTACGAACCGCGCCCGCGTGGGCCGGGCGCTGCCCGTTCGCCGGCTCGGTGATCCCGGGGAGCTCGAGCTCTCCGGGGCTGTCGGAAAGCCCCGGGATCGTGTCGTCGAGCAGCTGCACCTCGGGGTTGGTCATCTGCTGCCGGTGGTTGAACACCTCGACCTTCCCGGCGAACAGCGCGGTCACCCCCGGCCGCAGGTCCCGCGACCGCCACGGCTGGTTGAAGAACGTCAGCGCGAGGCTGTGCCGGCCGTCGCTGACCGTGACGATCAGCATCTCCCGCCCGCGGCCGCGCAGCGGGCGCCGCTTGGCGCTGGTGACCCGCGCCTGGATGGTGACCGCCTCACCGACGGTGAGGTCACCGAGATCGGTCAGCTCCCCCCGCTCCTGGTAGCGCCTGGGCAGATGGGCGAGCAGGTCACCGACCGTCTCCAAATCCAGGGCACCGGCGAGCGCCGTGGCGGTCCGCGCGCCCACCACGTCCCGCAGCCGTGTCTGCTGGTCGACCACACCCACGATCCTGCCCGACCCCACCGACAGCTTCGATCTGCCCCACGCGTTCGGCCTGCCCGTGCGCTTTCGTGGACGGCCCTCACAGGCGCCTCACGGGCCGGCGGTGTCCGGTGGCGGCGCGGCGTGGGGTAGCCTCGGATGACCGCCGCGAACGCGGCATGATCATTACTATTCTCTGGCGGAGTGTCTCGTGTCTTCGGTGTGCGACGTCTGCGGCAAGGGGCCGGGCTTCGGTATGTCGGTCTCCCACTCCCACCGGCGCACGCGGCGGCGCTGGAACCCCAACATCCAGACCGTGCACGCGCTCGTCGGCAGGACGCCGAAGCGCCTGAACGTGTGCACCTCCTGCATCAAGGCCGGCAAGGTCACCCGGGCGTAGCCGCCCGCGCGCCTGCTTCCTCCGGCGTCGACAAGGCACCGGCGTTTCGCCCCGGCGGCACCGCGACGGGTGTGGCGGCTATCGCCGCTGTCAGGTATCGCCGCTGCCAGCTATCGCCGCTGCCAGGCGTGGTCGACCGGGCCGATGCCCGCGCCGAGCGGGAAGCCGGCTTCCAGCGCGCCGGTGACGTAGTCCTTTGCCGCGCGCACGGCATCGGGGACGTCCGCCCCGCGGGCCAGCAGCGACGCGATCGCGGACGCGAGCGTGCAGCCGGTCCCGTGGGTGTGCCGGTTATCGTGCCTGGGCGCCCGGAGCACCATGCTGTGGTGGCCGTCGGTGAGCAGGTCCACGGCGTCGCCGGGCAGGTGCCCGCCCTTGACCAGCACCCAGCGCGGCCCGAGGCCGAGCACGGCGCGCGCGGCGGCCGGCAGGTCCGCCTCGGTCCGCACCTCGACGCCGGTGAGCAGCCGCACCTCGTCGAGGTTCGGGGTCGCCACCGTCGCCACCGGCAGCAACCGGGTACGCACGGTCTGCACCGCCTCGGGCGCGAGCAGCGGATCCCCGTGCTTGGACACCCCCACGGGATCGACGACGACGGGGACGCCGGCCCCGGCCAGCTCGCCCGCGACCGCGGCGACGATCGGCGGTGACGACAGCATCCCGGTCTTGACCGCGTCCACCCCGATGTCGGCCACGACCGCGCGGATCTGCGCCACCACGGCCTCCGGCGGCAGCTCCCACACCCCGTGCACGCCCAGGGAGTTCTGAGCCGTCACCGCGGTCAGCGCGCTCATCCCGTGGACCCCGAAGGCCAGCGCGGTCTTCAGATCAGCCTGGATACCAGCGCCCCCGCCGGAGTCCGACCCCGCGATCGCCAACACCCGAGCCGGCGGCAGACGCGCGACCGGGCCGGGAGCGGAACCGAAAGAGACCACGGTCCCCACGCTAGACCGCTGCCCACCCGCCCCCGCGCCGCCCGTCTGGTAGGCGGGCGGACAGGTGTGCGAGTGGGGCGGTGACGTGGTTCTCGTCCCTCGCGGATCCAGGTTTTCGACGTCACGGCTCAGGACGTGCGGAAGTGGTCCCAGCCGCCCGGCGCGGCGGCCGTCGGGCCGGGCGGCCCCAGTGGCCGGAGCGGGCCGCCGCGCAGGTCCGGCGGGACGTTGCCGCCCACGACCCGCACGCCTGGCCCGCCCGCGGCCGGGTCGGCGGCCAGCACGCGGCCGATCACGGCGACCCCGGGTGGCGGCTCGACGCCCGTCGGCAGCGTCCCGGCCAGGCCGTGATCCTCGCCGCCGGTCAGCAGGTGCCGCACGTCCACGCCGGGGACGGCCGCCCGCAGCGCGTCGGCGTCCACCTCCAGCACGACGCCGGAGGCGGCCGCCACATGCCCGAGATCGGCGAGCAGCCCGTCGCTGATGTCGAGCAGCGCGGTCGCGCCCGCCCGGGCCAGCGCCGGCCCGGCCGCGTACGGCGGTGTCGGGCGGCGGTGGGCGTCGACCAGAGGGCCCTCCCGCACGCCCGCGAGCAGCAGCTCCAGCCCGGCGGCGGAGCGGCCCACCGTGCCGGCGAGGACAACCGACTCCCCCGGGCGCGCCCCCGAGCGGGTCAGCGGGGCGACGCCCCGCGGGTCCCCGAGCGCGGTCACGGCCAGGCAGACCTCGGCCGCGCCGACCGTGTCGCCGCCGACGACGACCGCGCCCGCCTCGGCGCACTCGTCGCGCAGACCGTCGGCGAGGCCCTCGGCGAGCTCGACCGGGGTGGACGGCGGGCAGGCCAGGCCGACCAGCAGGGCGGTCGGGACGGCTCCCATGGCCGCCACGTCGGCGAGGCTCTGCGCGGCAGCTTTACGTCCGACGTCATATGGGGAGGACCAGTCGAACCGGAAGTGCCGCCCTTCCACGAGCAGATCTGTGGTAGCAATCACATAACCGGAGGGTGTCGGGACCACCGCGGCGTCGTCACCAGGACCCGCTGGCGGCGCCGGTGCGCCCAGTCTGGCCGCCACCCGGGCGATCAGACCAAATTCCCCTACCTCAGACACTCTCACCGGAGCCGATTGCCTGTTACCTTCTGTCGGCCCGTTGTTCTGCGGCACGGGTTGTCGACGTCCGACAAGGGAGCCTCTGTGGTCCACGCGTACATCCTCATCCAGACCGAGGTCGGGAAGTCCTCATCGGTGGCCAAGGAGATCGAACAGATCCCCGGTGTCACCCAGGCGGAGGACGTCACCGGCCCCTACGACGTGATCGCCCGTGCCGAGGCGGCCAGCGTCGATGAGCTGGGAAAGCTCGTCATGTCACGCGTGCAGACGGTCGACGGGATCACCCGCACGCTGACCTGTCCGGTGGTGCACTTCTGACGCTTCGTCCGCGCTTGTTCCCTGTCATGACCGGCCGGGACGGCAGAGTGCGGGCACGGCGGGCACCAGCCGCGTGGCCCGGTCGGCCAGCCGGGCCACCGGGGCCGGCGGCCGGGCGGCGGACCGGGTGGCCGGTCGCGCTCCTCGCCCGGATCATGGCCCTTGCCGTTGTGATTCCGCTCACCGCGTGTGCCGGTTCCCCGGGGCCGGTCACGGTCAACGGCGCGCCGGATCCGACCGGGGAGCAGCGGTCGGCCTGCCTCGCCCTGGGCGCCGCCCTGCCGTCCTCGCTGGGGCCGGGGCTGGAACGTCGCGAGGCCCGGCCGGCGTCGCCGTTCGTCGCGGCCTGGGGCTCCCCACCGGTGGTGCTCTCCTGCGGCGTGCCGGGGGCCGCTCCCGGTTACCGGCCGGACGTGACGCTCTCGGTGGTCGACGATGTCGGCTGGTTCGCCGAGGAACGCGGTGACACCGTCCGCTACTCCACGCCTACCCGACGTCCGCAGGTCGTGCTGCTGCTCCCCGCGTCCGTCCAGGCCTTCGACGTGCTGGCCACGCTCGCCGCGCCGGTCCGCGGCGCGACACGGTCGACGACGGCCTGACAGCGGCCGGCCGGGCGGCCCTACCGGCACCAGCGGCGACGGGGGACCAGCCGCGACGGGGATCAGTGCAGCCCCGTGCCGCGGCGGGCCGCCAGCGCGACCAGCCGGTCCACCAGCCGTGGGTAGTCCAGGCCGGTGGCCGCCCACATCCGCGGGAACATCGAGGTCGGGGTGAACCCCGGCATGGTGTTCACCTCGTTGACGATGATCGAGCCGTCCGGGCGGACGAACACGTCCACCCGGGCGAGGCCCGCGCAGTCCAGCGCGGCGAACGCCCGCACGGCGATCTGACGGACCGCGGCGGTGACCTCGGCGGGCAGGTCCGCCGGGACGTCGAAGCGGACCGCGTCCGAGAGGTACTTGGCCTCGAAGTCGTAGAAGCCCGCGGACCCCGCGGAGGTGGTCACCGTCACCTCCGCGGGCAGGCTCGCCTCCGGTCCGCCGCCGTCGAGGCTGCCGAGCACGCCGCACTCGATCTCACGGCCGACGACGGCGGCCTCGACCAGCACCTTCGGGTCGACGGCGCGGGCGGCTTTCAGCGCGGTCGCCAGGTCGTCCCAGGCGTCCACCCGGCTGATGCCGATGCTCGACCCGCCCCGGGCCGGTTTGACGAACACGGGCAGGCCGAGGCGTTCGCGGTCGTCGGCGGTCAGGGCCTGCCCGGCGCGCAGCACCGCGTACGGGCCGATGTCGAGCCCGGCGTCGGCGAGCAGGATCTTCATGTACTGCTTGTCCATGGCCGCGGCGCTGGCGAACACCCCGGAGCCGACGTAGGGGACGGCGGCCATCTCCAGCAGCCCCTGCACGGTGCCGTCCTCACCGAACGGCCCGTGCAGCAGCGGGAACACCACGTCGACGGCGCCGAGGCCGACAGGGCCGCGGCCGGCGGCATCGCGGCCGGCGGAGCCGGGGCCCGTCGGGGCCGCCACCTGGTCGAGCGCGAGCAGGCCGCCCGCGGTGGGGTCGCCGGGCAGCACCACCGGCCTGGCGGCGGCGTCGACCGCGGGCAGCTCGCCGTCGCGGACGGCGAGCGCGGCCGGGTCGTCCGGGCCGAGCACCCAGCGGCCGTCGGAGGTGATGCCGACAGCGACAACGTCATAACGCCGCCGGTCCAGTGCGCGCAGGACGCTGCCAGCCGAGACACAGGAGATCGCGTGCTCGGTGCTGCGGCCGCCGTACAGGACGGCGATCCGGATCCGGCGCGGCGGAGAGCCAGGCATGACGGGACCCTAACCGATGCCCGGCCGCGCACCACCGAACCCCACAGCGAGTCCACCCGCGACGACCGTCCGGGCAACGCGCGGCGGTCAGCCGGCGCGGTACTCGGGGCCGGGCTCCCGGCTCATCAGCTCCTTGACCGCGTCCAGCGGGGCCAGGCCCTCGTGGATGACCCGCACCACCTGCTCGGTGATCGGCATCTGGACGTCCAGAGAACGGGCCAGCTCCAGGACGGGACGGCAGGAGCGGACGCCCTCGGCGACCTGGTGCTGCTGGGCGTCGGCCTGGGCGAGCGGCACGCCCCGGCCGAGCTTCTCCCCGAAGGCGCGGTTGCGCGACAGCGGGGACGAGCAGGTGGCCACCAGGTCGCCCATGCCGGCGAGCCCGGCGAAGGTCAGCGGGCCGGCGCCGAGCGCCACGCCGAGCCGGGTCGTCTCGGCCAGCCCCCGGGTGATCAGGGAGGCGGCCGTGTTGGTGCCGAACCCCATGCCCTCCACCATCCCGGCGGCCAGCGCGATCACGTTCTTGACGGCGCCGGCGAGCTCGCAGCCGATCACGTCCGGGTTTGTGTACGGGCGCAGGTACGGCGTCCAGCAGGCCGCCTGGACCGCCCTGGCCGTCCGTTCGTCGACGCTGGCGACGACGGTGGCGGCGGGCTGCTCGGCCGCGATCTCCCGGGCCAGGTTCGGGCCGCTGACCACGGCGATCCGCTCCGGGGCCGCCCCGGTGACCTCCTGGACCACCTCGCTCATCCGCAGCCGGGAGCCCAGCTCGACACCCTTCATCAGGCTCACGTACACCGCGGACGGCGCCACCAGCGGGGCCCACCGCGCCAGACAGGCCCGCAGCACCTGCGACGGCACGGCCAGGACGACCAGATCGGCCCCGCGCAGCGCCTCGGCGGCCTCGAGCGTGGCGTCGACGCGGTCCGGCAGCGTCAGGCCGGGCAGGTAGCGGGGGTTGGTGTGACACCGGTTGATCGACGTGACCACGTCGGGCTCGCGTGCCAGCAGTGTGGCCCTGGCCCCGGCGTCCGCGAGCACCTTGGCGAAGACGGTCCCCCAGGACCCGGCGCAGAGAACGGCGGCCCGCCTTATCCGGTACGGCATGCTGACGGCCGCCGTCGACATCACCCCGGCACCGGCGCGTTCAGCTCGCTTCACGTCGCAGGAGTCTTGCTCAGTCACACGAAGGCTGTCGAGAAGGCCCGGCCCTCGCGCAGATCGTGTCCCGTCCGGTGTGCCGGGACGGCCCGGGTGGCAGGTGCCGGAAGGCCGGCGTGCCATAGAGTCGGGTGGAGACAGAGCCGGTGGGTGACACCGGCGTCACCGGAGCCGCCACCCGCATGAAGCCGCCACCCGCATGACCGGTTGGGTCGTCGTCGTACCGGTCAAACCGCTGGCGGTCGCCAAGAGCCGGCTCGCCCATCCGGACCGGGCGGCCCTCGCGCTCGCGATGGCCCAGGACACGGTGGCCGCGGCCAGCGCGGTCGGGCGCGGCACGGTCGAAGCCGTCATGATCGTGACGAATGACGGCGCGGCCCGGGCCGGGATGGCCTCCTTGCCGGCCCCGGGCCCTGCCGAGCGGGCCATGACCGAGGGCAGCCGGATTGTCGTTGTTCCCGACACGCCTGGCACCGGCCTGAACGCGGCGCTGGCGCATGGTGCCGCCATGGCCGCGCGGCGGTGGCCGGACGCCGGTGTCGCGGCCCTGTCCGCCGACCTCGCCGCGCTGCGCCCGGCCCACCTGCGCGCGGCCCTGCTGGCCATGCCGGCGGACGGCCGCGGCCTGGTCGCGGACGCGGACGGTACCGGCACCGTCCTGCTCGCCGCCACGGCCGGCACACCGCTGGCGCCCCGGTTCGGGCCGGGCAGCCGCGCGGCGCACATCCGTTCCGGGGCCCGGGACCTGACCGGGCCGCTCGGCGGGTCCGTCCGCGGCCTGCGCCGTGACGTGGACACGATCGAGCATCTGCGGGAGGCGGTCGGTCTCGGCGTCGGCCCCTGGACCAGGCGGGCCCTGTCCGCCGGCCCGGGGACAGCGCTCCGGTGCCCGCCGGCCCGGTGACTCCCGCCAGGGGTCAGGCCGTGTCCGCGCCCACTGCGGTGACGGCGCCCGTCCCGATGAGATCCGTTCCTATGACGTCCACCCGCTGGCGCGTGCTGAGGGTGCCGCGGCCGGGCCCGCGGTAGGAGCCGGACGTGGGTGCCACCTCGGTGTAGTCCCGGCCGGTGGCCACGGTCACGTACCGCTGGTCCGCCAGCCGGTCGTGGCAGGGGTCGAGCGCGACCGCGCGCGCCCCGCCCCCGGGCAGCCCCGCGTCCGCGGGGACGATCACTTCGACCCAGGCGTGCGAGGCGCTCTCACCGGTCATGTGGCCGGAGACGTACCGCGCCGGCACGCCCGCGGCCCGGCACAGCGCCAGCATGACGTGCGCGTGGTCCTGGCAGACCCCGCGTCCCCCGGCGAGGGCCTGCGCGGCCGTGGTCGTCACGTCGGTGCTCCCGCCCGCGTACCCGATCCTGCGGTGCACCCAGGCGCAGCACCGCAGCGCGGTCTCGAGCGGGTCGGGGGCGGCCAGCGACCGGGCTGTCGCGGTTATGGCGGCGTCGGGTGCCGTCAGCGGGGTGGGCGTGAGCAGCCTGCGGCCGGTCAGGGCGGACGCCGGCAGCGTGGGCGGCCCGGCCCCGGCGGTGCGGGTGAGGACGACCGTGGCGTCGAAGTCGAGCCGCCGGGGCACGGTGTCCAGCCGCACCAGCGCGGCCGGGGAGCCGTCGGCCGTGCGCTCCCAGGTGACGGTGGCCGCCGGGTCGGACACGGCGAGGTGGTAGGCGCGTACCGCCTGGTCACCGTGCTGTCGCGGGGGAATGACGACCAGGCGGTGCGCCAGCTGCCAGGCCGGGCCGTCGTAGGTGTAACTGAACCGTTGCCGAATACGGTAGGTCACCGATGCGACCGCCGGGTCCGCCAGGTCGACGTCCATTTCCTCGGCGGAAAGCACACTGTCAGGCACTGTACGTAACAAGGCCGCCTGTGCCGCCTGCTGCGCGCGCACCGGCTGCGCCGGTACCGCCCCGGCCGTCACCGCCACGCTCCGACGACCGCCGGCACCGTCCGGCAGGATGTTTCCTCCATGCTGCGATATTCACCCGAGCACATTTCATGAGCGTTACACATCGCGTTCGTCCAGGCGTCATCCCGGACGAGTTGCGCGGGTCCTAATCGCCACACCCGGCTGCCGCGTTCCCGCGGGACTGGCACCATCGAGGGCATGACCGAGCTGGTGGTGAACCGATCTGAGCAACCGCAGCGCAAACCGCGAAGCGCCCTGCTCGAACCGCTGGAAGCACCCCGGCAACCAGTACCGTCAGATCTTCCAAATGATCGGTTCATCAACCGGGAGAAGTCCTGGCTGGACTTCAACGCGCGGGTGCTCGCGCTCGCCGAGGACGAGAGCGTCCCGCTGCTTGAACGCGCCAAGTTCCTGGCAATCTTCGCCAGCAACCTCGACGAGTTCTACATGGTCCGGGTCGCGGGCCTGATGCGCCGCGAGGCGACCCGGCTCGCGGTGCTCTCCGCCGACGGGCTCACCGCGCGCGAACAGCTCGACCTCATCAGCCGTACCACCGCCGAGCTCGGCGAACGCCACTCCCGCTGCTTCACCGACGACGTCGTCCCCGCCCTGGCCGAGGCGGGCATCACCATCCAGCTGTGGAACGACCTGACCGACGGGCAGAAGGACCGGCTGCACCACTACTTCCACCAGCAGATCTTCCCCGTCCTGACCCCGCTCGCGGTCGACCCGGCGCACCCCTTCCCCTACATCAGCGGACTCTCCCTCAACCTTGCGGTTACTGTACGTGACCCAGGTGGGGACGGCGACCGGTTCGCCCGCGTGAAGGTCCCGCAGAACGTGCCCCGGCTGATCCGGGTCACTCCGGAACCCACCAGGGGCGTGGACGGCCACCGCCTCGCGCACGACCCGAACGGCGACGACCACGAGGTCTGCTTCATCCCGCTGGAAGAAGTGATCTCCGCGCACCTCTCGCAGCTCTTCCCCGGCATGGAGGTGGTGGACTCCCACCTGTTCCGGGTGACCCGCAACGCCGACCTGGAGGTCGAGGAGGACGAGGCCGAGGACCTGCTCCAGGCCCTCGAACGCGAACTGGCCCGCCGACGGTTCGGCCCGGCCGTACGCCTCGAGGTCGGCGACGACATCGACGACGACCTGCTGGACCTGCTGATGCGCGAACTTGAGGTCACCCATCGTGAGGTGGCCCGGGTCCGCGGGCTGCTCGACCTGTCGGTGCTGTGGGCGCTGTACGAACTCGACCGCCCGGAGCTCAAGGACCGGCCGCACGTGCGGCGGACCCACCCGCGGCTGGTGTCCGCCGACGAGCAGGTCGACTTCTTCGCGGCGCTGCGCGAGGGCGACGTGCTCGTCCACCACCCCTACGACTCGTTCACCACCTCGGTGCAGCGCTTCATCGAGCAGGCCGCCGCCGACCCGCAGGTGCTGGCCATCAAACAGACCCTGTACCGGACCTCGGGCGACTCCCCCATCGTGGACGCGCTGATCTCCGCGGCCGAGGCCGGCAAGCAGGTCGTCGTCCTGGTCGAGATCAAGGCCAGGTTCGACGAGACCGCGAACATCCGGTGGGCCCGCGAGCTGGAGCGGGCCGGCTGTCACGTCGTGTACGGGCTGATCGGGCTGAAGACCCACTGCAAGACCTGTCTGGTGGTCCGCCAGGAACGCGGCGGGCTGCGGCGCTACTGCCACATCGGGACGGGCAACTACAACCCGAAGACCGCCCGCCTCTACGAGGACCTCGGCCTGCTCACCGCCGACCCCGACATCGGCGCCGACCTCACCGACCTGTTCAACGTCCTGACCGGGTACAGCCGCCAGACCGAGTACCGCTCACTGCTGGTCGCCCCCCAGCTCATGCGGGACGGGATCATCGAGCGCATCGAGCAGGAGGCCGAGGCCGCGCACCAGGGCCGCCCGTCCGGCGTCCGGATCAAGGTGAACAGCCTGGTCGACGAAGAGGTCATCGACGCGCTGTACCGGGCCTCCCGCGAGGGCGTGCCCGTCCAGTGCCTCGTCCGCGGGATCTGCGCGCTGCGCCCGGGCGTGCCGGGCCTGTCGGAGACGGTGCACGTCCGCTCGATCCTGGGCCGCTTCCTGGAGCACAGCCGGGTGCTGGAGTTCACCGCGGTCCAGGAGTGCTGGATCGGCAGCGCGGACATGATGCACCGCAACCTCGACCGCCGGATCGAGGCGCTGGTACGGGTCGCGCAGCCGTCTCAGCAGGGGCCGCTGAAGGCCATGCTCGACCACTCCTTCTCCGACGGCGTGGCGGCCTGGATCCTGCGGCCGGACGGCACCTGGCACCGCCGGGCCGCCGACCCGGACGGGCAGCCGCTGTCGGACTACCAGAACGACCTGATGGGCGTGCGACCGCGGCGGGCGGCACACGCCTGACCACGGCGGACAACCCGCCGGAGCCTCCGGCCGCGCGACCATTCCATGATCGCACAGCCTTCGGTGCTGCCAGCCTTCTCCAGCCTCCGGCCGCGCGACCATTCCATGATCGCACAGCCTTCGGTGCTGCCAGCCTTCTCCAGCCTCCGGCTGTGCGACCATTCCATGATCGCACAGCCTTCGGTGATGTCGCGATACCGGTGTGATCCCGGTACTCAGTTGTCCTGCGGATCCTCGCTGGCGGAGACGCTGGCCTTGAACTCCGAACCGGGCCGGAACTTCGGCACGACCGAGGCCGCGACATGCACCGGCTCACCCGTCGCGGGGTTACGGCCGGTGCGAGCCGCCCGCTCGACGCGCTCGAAGACACCGAACCCCGTAATGGTCACCTTCTCACCGGCGGAGACGGCCTCCTGAATCGCGTCGAAGACGGCATCGACGGCCTTGGTCGCGTTCGACCGCCCGCCCTCGATCTGCTGAGCGATTCGATCAACCAACTGGGACTTGTTCACAACAACCTCCGGACGCCCCCCGCGAGTGCGGGGTAGGGAGCAGATCGGGCATCACACTGCGCTGCACCGTAGGCATGTCCACCGGTTAGGGCAATTCCCGTGCGCGTGTCGCGCGACACAAACATGCACGTCAGCGTCCCTTCTAGATCATCAGATGCCATCAGGAGGATGCCGGCGGTCCTCCGATGGGCTACGTTTCGTAGCATTCAATGTTTTTCGCTGACTCCTGCCGTGGCCGGTACGGTGGTGGGCAGCCAGCCGGGCCGGGTGGCCTCGAAGGCCGCGACGGCGTCCTGGTGGCGCAGTGTCAGGCCGACGTCGTCGAGGCCCTCCAGCAGCCGCCAGCGGGTGAAGTCGTCGATGTCGAAGGCCGCAACGAGCCCGGGCGCGCGCACCTCGCGGGCGGCCAGATCGACGGTGATCTCGACACCGGGATCGGCCTCGACCTGGCTGGTCAGCGCCTCGACCGTCGCGGCGGGCAGGGTGACGGCCAGCAGCCCGTTGCCGAGGGCGTTGCCGCGGAAGATGTCGGCGAACCTGGCGGAGATCACCGCCTTGAAGCCATAGTCCTGCAGCGCCCACACGGCGTGCTCGCGGGACGACCCGGTACCGAAGTCCGGGCCGGCGAGCAGGATCGTGGCACCGGCGTGGGCGGGGCTGTTCAGCACGAACGCGGGGTCGGCCCGCCACTCGGAGAACAGCCCGGCGCCGAAGCCGGTGCGTTCGATCCGCTTCAGCCACTCGCTGGGGATGATCTGGTCGGTGTCGACGTCGCTGCGCCGCAGCGGCACCGCCCGGCCGGTGTGGGTGGTGAACGCCTCCATCGCGGGTGCGCTCCCTTCGTCGGTGTCGAGGTTGTCGCCGGAGCTGCTGGCGGGGCGCCAGCGTCAGAGGTCCGCCGGGGTGGTCAGCCGCCCGGTGACGGCGGTGGCCGCGGCGACGGCCGGCGACACCAGGTGGGTGCGGCCGCCCGGCCCCTGGCGTCCCTCGAAGTTGCGGTTGGACGTGGACGCGCTGCGCTCCCCCGGCCGCAGGGTGTCCGGGTTCATCCCGAGGCACATCGAGCAGCCCGCGCTGCGCCACTGCGCCCCGGCTGCGCGGAAGACCTCGTCGAGCCCTTCCGCCTCGGCATCGGCCTTCACCACCATCGAACCCGGGACGACCAGTACGCGCACCCCGTCGGCGACCCGGCGCCCGCGCAGGACCTCGGCGGCGGCCCGCAGGTCCTCGATGCGCCCGTTGGTGCAGGAACCGATGAACACCGTGTCCACGGCGATGTCACGCAGCGGCGTGCCCGGGGTGAGCGCCATGTAGGCCAGGGCCCGCTCGGCCGAGGCCCGCAGCGCGGGGTCGGCGTAGCCGGCCGGGTCGGGGACCCGGGCGGCCAGCGGCGCGCCCTGCCCCGGGTTGGTGCCCCAGGTGACGAACGGGCTCAGCTCGGCGGCGTCGATGACGACCTCGCGGTCGAACGTGGCGTCGTCGTCGGTGGCGAGGGTGCGCCAGTAGGCCACCGCCTCGTCCCAGGCGGCCCCGGCCGGGGCGTGCGGGCGTCCCCGCAGGTGGGCGAAGGTCACCTCGTCCGGAGCGATCATGCCGGCGCGGGCGCCCGCCTCGATGGACATGTTGCAGACCGTCATCCGGCCTTCCATGGACAGCGACCGGACGGCCTCGCCCCGGTACTCGATCACGTACCCCTGGCCACCGCCGGTGCCGATCCGGGCGATGATCGCGAGGATCAGGTCCTTGGCGGTCACCCCGGCCGGCAGTGCCCCCTCCACGGTGACGGCCATAGTCCTCGGGGGCCGCTGCGGCAGCGTCTGGGTGGCCAGCACGTGCTCGACCTGGCTGGTGCCGATGCCGAAGGCGAGCGCACCGAACGCGCCGTGGGTGGAGGTGTGGCTGTCCCCACAGACGATCGTCATGCCCGGCTGGGTCAGGCCCAGCTGCGGGCCCACGACGTGGACGATGCCCTGGCCGGGGTCGTTCATGGGGTGCAGCCGGACGCCGAAGTCGGCGCAGTTCTTGCGCAGGGCCTCGACCTGGGCCGCCGAGACCGGGTCGGCGATCGGCAGCAGCGTGTCGACGGTCGGGACGTTGTGGTCCTCGGTGGCGATGGTCAGGTCCGGGCGGCGGACGGGCCGGCCGGCCAGCCGCAGCGCCTCGAACGCCTGCGGGCTGGTCACCTCGTGGACGAGGTGCAGGTCTATGTAGAGCAGGTCGGGTTCGTTGTCGGCACGCCGGACGACGTGGGCGTCCCAGACCTTCCTCGCGAGTGTGCGCCCCATGGCCCACTCCTTCAGGTGGCTTCCTCGGGCCCGTCCGGCAGCGCCGGGCGGGGTGACGAACGTGCGGTGCGGATCACTGACCCGGGCCATCCGAAATCTCGTACACCCCCGTGCATCTCATTATTTGGGATGGCAGTATCAATGTGTGGAACAGCTTAGCGGAGTCGGCGTGCTGGACAAGGCGGCCCTTGTGCTGACCGCGGTGGAGACCTCCCCCGCATCCCTGGGCGACCTGGTCGCCCGTACCGGGCTGACCCGGGCGACCGCCCACCGCCTGGCCGCCGCCCTCGAGGTGCACCGGCTGGTCGGACGCGACCCCAGCGGCCGGTTCGTACCCGGCCCACGGCTGGCCGCCGGCGGCGCGGCACCGCTGCCGTGGGCCCTGCTGGCCGCCGCCACGCCGGTGCTCGCGCACCTGCGGGACGCCACCGGGGAGAGCACCCAGCTCTACGTCCGGCGCGGGGACGTGCGGGTGTGCGTGGCCGCCGCCGAACGGGCCAGCGGCCTGCGCGACACCGTCCCGGTCGGGACCATGCTGCCGATGACCGCCGGCTCCGGCGCGCAGGTCCTGCTCGCCTTCGGCGCGGACCCGTTCCCGGGCCGGGACGCCACCGCCCCGGCCACAACCAGGGGCGCAGCGCCAACGGCGCCAACCAGGGGCACAGCGCCAACGGGGCTGGCCAAGGCGGTGGAACCGCCGGCGGGCGCGGCCTTCGGGGCGTCCACCCTGGCGCAGGTGCGGCGGCGGGGCTGGGCTGAGAGTGTCGGCGAGCGGGAGGCCGGGCTCGCCTCGGTGTCGGCCCCGGTACGCGACGCCACCGGCCGGGTCGTCGCGGCGCTGTCCCTGTCCGGCCCGGTCGAGCGGCTCACCCGCTCCCCCGGCCGACGCCACGGGGCCACCGTCGCCGCCGCCGCCGAACGGCTGAGCCGCCAGGCCACCGAGCCACCGAACGGCTGAGCCACCGAGCCACCGAGCGGCTGAAGCGGACCGTCCCACCGACGGCCCTGGACCCGCTCGTCGGCGTGGGGCAGCTGCTTTCAGTGTCCGCGGGGCTTCCAGTTTCAGTGTCCGCGGGGCTTCCAGCATCCGCGGCGGACCCCCTGTACCCGCCGCGGGCTGGCCTCCGCCCCATCTGGCGCGTCGGAAAGAAGGCGTTCTCGCCCATATATGTCGTAGTGGGCAGCAGGTGGAGTGACGACGTCATCCGTCACATTTGATGGCCCGGAGTTTCGCCGTAAGCGAACGCGCGCAGTGCGGCGATGTTCAGGACGACGAGCGTCCGCCCCCTGTTCGCGATCAGCCGGCTCGACCGGAAGGTCCGCAGGTCCCGGCCGACGGACTCCCTGGACGACCCGATGGCGGCAGCGAGATCACGATGTGTCACACGTAACGTGATCGCGACGCTGCCGTCGGGCTGCCCGTCCCCGTGCCGGTGCGCGAGCTCGAGCAGGTGGCGGGCGAGACGGATGCCGGTCGGGTACGCGCCCAGCTCCGACCGGCGCCGGTCGGACTCCCGCAGCCGCCGGGTGATCGAGCTGACCAGGGCCCGCACGACCTGGGGATGGGTGGCCACGAACGTCCGGAACGCCTCGGCGGAGACGGCGACCAGCTGCGCGGGCTCCACCGCCACGACCGACGCCGACCTGGTCCCGCCGTCGATGACCGCCATCTCGCCGATGAGGTCGCCGGGGCCGCGGTGGGCGAGCAGGGTCTCGTACCCGCTCTCGGCGACGGTCACGACCTTCACGCGCCCGGTCCGTACGATCATCACCAGGTCGGCCCGGTCGCCCTCCTGCAACAGGACGTCACCCGGCCCGTAGTGCCGGACCGTGCCGAGCGCCTCGAGCGCGAGCCGGTCCTGCGGACTCATCTGGGCGTGTCCGTGTTCACCGCTGAGCATGCCCGCGCCCGTCCGTGTCACCTGCGGCCACTTGTTTCCTTCTGTCACAGAGCTGGTGGCGCAGAGTACCTTTTTGCTCCGGTACAAAAGCCGAGGCGGCCACTGGCCACAACACCATGACGCCGTACCGCCATGATCCTCATACTTTCCGCAGTGTCCGACGAGCCGCGCGGCCCTCTCCTGTCCGTTGGCGGTGTTTCCGTCATAAGGTCCTGCTCACCGGGTCTGCGCCGTGCTGCCTGGCCGGGTATCCTGGCCAACCGGCCAGGCCGGGCGTACCACGGCTGATGCGCGTACAGGGGGGAGCACCGGCGATGCGCAGGCTGGGTTCCCGCTACGTCCTGCACCAGCCGCTCGGGAAGGGCGCCAGCGGTGAGGTCTGGCGGGGCGAGCGGGCCGACGACGGCACCGGCGACCACGGGCCGGTAGCGGTCAAGATCCTGCGGCCCGAGCTGTCCGACGACCCGGAGATCGTCGACCGGTTCCTGCGCGAGCGCCGGGTCCTGCTGGCCTTCGACGACCCGCATCTGGTGAAGGTCCGCGACATCGTCGCCGAGGGCAGCACCCTCGCGATCGTGATGGACCTCGTGGACGGGACGGACCTGCGCGGCTATCTGCGCGCCCGCGGCCGGCTCCCCGCCGCCGAGGCGGTCGGGCTCGTCGGGCAGGTGCTCTCGGCCCTGGCCGTCGTCCACACCGCCGGCGTCGTCCACCGGGACGTCAAACCGGCGAACATCCTCGTCGACACCGGCGGCGGCGGGCCGGCCCGGGCCATGCTGACCGACTTCGGCATCGCCCGGCTGACCCAGAGCCCGTCCATGACCAGGCTCAGCGTCGCGATCGGCACGCCGATGTACATGGCGCCGGAACTCGCCGAGCACACCCGGGCGGGCCCCGCCGCCGACATCTACGGGGCCGGCGTCGTCCTCTACGAGCTGCTGGCCGGCCGGCCTCCGTTCGTCGCGCCGAACCCGATCGCCATGATCCGGGCGCATGCCTTCGAGGCACCACCGCCGATCGACGGGATCGACGGGCCGCTGTGGGACGTCATGTGCCGCCTGCTGGCCAAACATCCCTCGGAGCGGCCCGCCACGGCGGACGCGGCGCGCTTGGCGCTGCAGGCCGCGCTGGCCGGCCGGAAGCCGCATGACCGCGCCTTCGCGGCGCCGGCGGACCTCGGCAGGACATCCGTGATCACCTCACGGCAGTCACCCGGCGAGGACGACGACCCCGCGACCCTGCTCTCACCGACGGCGTCCTCCCCGGTGTCCCCCGCCGCCCCGGTGCCCGAGCCGGCACGCGCGGGCCCGGCTACCGGACGTGACCTGGCGGCCTCACCTGCCGGCGACGCCTCACCTGCCGGCGGCGCTCCGCAGGCACCGCCGGTCGCCGGGACCACCCGGCTGTCGGGCCCCGGGCCCGCCCAGGCGGGCGCGTACGGGACGGGCCGGGGGCACGAGGACGAGCCGGAGTACGCCCGGACCGCCATCGCCGGCGCGGCATCCTCCCTGCCGGCCGCATCCTCACCGGCCGCGGCGCCGACGGCTCGGCCGGCGGCCGCGGCGCCGACAGCACAGCCGGCGGCACCGTCATCGGAGCCGGCGGGAGAACGCCCGCGGCCGCGGTCCGCCCGCGCCCGCGTCCTGGTCGCGGCCGGGCTCGGGGCCGCCGTGCTCGTCGGCGCCGGGTCATGGGCCCTGGCCGCCGGCCTCGGCGGCGACGGGGGCCGAGGCGGCGAGACGGCCTCCGTGGCGGGCGCGCCGCTGGTCACCGCGCCGGCCGCACCGGGCACCACGGCGGCCACGTCCGGGCCGGACGCCACCCGGGGCCCGGCACCGGCGGCGTCCGCCGTGGCCGTGCCGGCATCCGCTCCGCCCACCGCGAACGTCACAGCGCAGGCCGGCACCGGGCCGGGCGGTGGGCCGACCGGCCCCGCCGGCGGACCGAGCGCTGCCCCGAGCGCCGCGCCGCCCCCGGCGTCACCGCCGGATTCCCGCGTGGCGGTACCGGACGTGCGGGGCATGGTGCTCAACGACGCCTCCGCGGCCCTGCGCCAGGACGGTTTCACCAACATCCCCTACGTGTACGACTGCTACCGCTCCTCCGACATCAGCAATGTGGTGCGCCAGGACCCGGCTGCCGGCACGCGGATCGCGACGACGGCGGCGGTACGCCTGTACCTGCAGGCCAACGACTGCTCGGACGTGCCGAACGTCGTCGGGATGACGTTGGACGACGCCGCGGCAACCCTCAGGAAGGCCGGCTTCAGCAACATCCCCTACGTGTACGAGTGCCTGAACTCGAAGCAGATCGGGGCCGTCGTCACGCAGTCGGTCGCGCCGGGGACCAGCTACGGCAGGAGCAAGCCGGTGAGCCTGAAGCTGCAGGCGAACAACTGCTGATCACCCAGTCCGCCGGTCACGACTGACCGTCGCGGCCGGCCGACCACCGTTACCGGCCGCGCCCGGCCGGCGCACCCGGTCAGCAGACACACCCGGTCAGCCGGCACGCTCGCCCAACCGGAACGGTTCACCGGCCGGCACACCGGCCAGCCGCAACGGCCACCCGGCCAGAACCACCACCCAGCCAGAACGGCCAGCCGGCCGGGAGGAGGGGCCGCCGGTCAGCCGGAACGGTCGATCGGGCGCGGCCGGTTCGACCACAGCGGCGGAGCGGCCCGCAGGCCCGACCGGGAGTCCTCGGCGGACCGGGAGCGGGCCTCCTCGCCCGGGCGCGGACCCGGCCGGGCATCGTCCCCCGGCGAGCGCGGGCCCGGCTCGGAGCCCTCGCCCGACCGCAGCCCCGGCCGGACGTTCTCACCGGGCCACAAGCCGAGCCTGGCGTCCTCACCGGAGCGCAGGCCCGGCCGGGCGTTCTCCCCCGAGTGCAGGCCCTGCCGGGCATGGCGGCCGAACTCGCGGGCCAGCGGCAGCGTGGGCCGCTGCGGGACGCGAGCGCCTACCGCGGACCGGTCGAAAGCCTCCCGGACGCCCGCCGCGGACCGCGGGCCGACCGTGGCCGGGCGGGGCACCGCCGCCCACATGTCGACCTCGACGATGATCTCCCCGTCCTCGGAGGCCATCCGCAGCCGCCCGCCGTGGACCTCGACCAGCCGCCGCACGACGTACAGGCCCATGCCCGCGCCGTCGGTCTCCCGGGTAGCCGTCCCGTCCCGCTGGGTGAACGGCTCGAAGAGCTGGCGGATCGTGGCCGGGTCGAGGTCGGGGCCGGGGTTGCGCACCCGCAGGATCACTTCGTCACCGACCCGGCCGGCGATCAGCCGGACCGGCGCTCCCGGCCAGGAGTGCACCAGCGCGTTGTCGACAAGGTTCGCGACGACCTGGTGCAGCGCCTGCCGGGCCATCCGCACGGGCAGGTGGGGCGGGACGTCGACGGTGACGTTGGCGGCTGTCGTCGGCGTGTAGGACAGGGTCGCGAGCACCTCGTTGACGACCTCGGGGAGGTCCGCGACGCTGTTCTCCTCGGTGCCGGTGGCCGTCGCCGCGGTGAGCATGTTCTCCAGCAGCCGGGACAGCCGGTCGGAGTAGCTGACCGCCGAGTCGAGCATGTCGTCGAGCTGCGCCGGGGACATCCGGTCCCGCCGGCGCTTGATGGTGAGCAGGGTCCCGCGGATGCCGGTCAGCGGCGTGCGGAACTCGTGGGAGACGGTGGCAACCAGGTCGCTGCGGATCCGGTCGGTCTCCTCGAGACGGGCCATCAGGCTCTGCTGCCCCTCGTAGAGCTGCGCCCGGAAGTGCTCGGCCCGCCGCCGCGCCTGTTCGTTGAAATGCCAGAAGATCACCTGTGCCGCCGCCAGCGCGCAGATGAACGCCGCGCTGACCCCGGCGAACACCCAGGGCGACCCGGTGTACTCGGGCATCACGATCTGGCCGCCCACCACGCCGTTCGCCACGAACACGAACGCGATCGCCAGCAGGTAGACCGTCCAGTCCTCGTACAGGGCGATGAGGGCGACGACCACGAAGAAGTGGAAGTACACCTCGGTCTGCCCGTGCGAGAGGTGGACGAACACCACCGAGCTGCACAGCAGGCCGAGGCTGGTGGCCAGCGCCCGCAGCCGGCGCACACCCGGCAGGACGGCGGCGCCCAGCAGCACCGCGGACGGGGCGGTCGAGGCCAGGCCCTGCCAGATCCGGAAGTCCTGGTACCAGGCGTAGGTTACGATCATGGGCAGGTGGATGGCCAGGATCCAGACCAGCAGCCGGTGCCGGGCGACCCAGTCCTCGGTGGGCAGGCCGCGGCCGTGCGGCATCCACTCCAGCAGTTCCCCGCCGATCCTGCCGGTGACGCTCGCGGCATCCGCTATGGAGCGGCGGGGGGAATCCGGCATGTCGACACGGCGGACCCGGCCGGCGCGCGCACCACCGTGGCGACGCCGCGCCCGGTCAGGTACAGGGGCCGCGGAGGACATCCGGGCTATCCTGCCCCGATCACCATCGGACGCACCATGGCCGTCAAGGATGGTGTGCCATGCCAAGCATGCCTACCTGGGACTAGACCATCTTCACCAGTCCGCAACAGGTTCAAAAGGGGCATGGCGCGGCCAGCGCCCGCTTCGACAACCTGTGGGCTGCAAGGTGGCCTTCGGAAGGGCCGCCGTAGGAGGAGGACACCGTGCTCCCCGTGACCCTGACCGCTGCCAGCCCGACCCGCACCGCAGCCGCCATGGACCCGACCTGCGCCGGCCCGACGTCCCCACTCACCCCGCTGCCCTCGCTCGCCACGGCGACGCAGGCGGTCGCCACGAAGGAGCCGGCCGAGGGCACCGTCCCCCGGCTGCGTCTGATCACCACCGGCCGCCGGGCGGGCGAGACCGTCCACGGCCGCGGCGGCCCGAGCTCCTGCGGCTGCCGGGAGTGCGCGATGGCCCGTCACCCCGCGTCCCTCCCCCGCCTCGCGGTAGTCCGGTAGTCGGCGGCCGCATAGCCCGACCGGGTGATGTCGTGCCGGCCCGGCTGGCACGACATCACGGCAGGAGCCGGCTGGCGAAAGCCCGCGGGCAGCGCCCGCTGGCCAGGTCTCGGACTTCCCAGGTGAACCGGCTGGGCCAGGTGAACCGGCTGGACCGGGTGGGACCGGGTGGGACACAGCACCGCCCCTCAGGCCGTCACCTGACGGCGCGACAGCAGGCAACGGCCGGACAGCCGACAACCGAACGCGACACAAAGGGCCGTCGACCATGATCACTCAGGTCGACGGCCTTTGCCATCCATATTCCGATGTAGCCCCGACCGGATTCGAACCGGCGCTACCGCCTTGAGAGGGCGGCGTCCTAGGCCACTAGACGACGGGGCCAACTGTTCTCTTTTTCCACCTTCGGACGGCTCCCACCCTACAGCAGGGAACGCCCGAAGCTGGGGTACCAGGACTCGAACCTAGACTAACGGAACCAGAATCCGTTGGGCTGCCAATTACCCCATACCCCAAGGCTGCCCTTGCGGGCGAGGCTTACTGTACCGCATCAGCGC
>NZ_CEVIVD010000020.1:22570-51964 GCF_982290655.1 Protofrankia sp. CiP1_Cm_nod3 | reverse complement strand
CACCCGACCCCGCCCGTTCGGGGTCCTTTTCCTTTGCCCACGCCGTAGTCAACGCTGTTGACGACTCCTGGCGCCATATTTGATCTTGAAAGTTGCCGGTGGATGTGCGTTGGGAGCGGGGCCGGGATGTTCCATGCCGTCAACCGCCTGCGGTGGGGTAGAGCGGCCACTTGTCGAGCGTGAGGCAGTCGTCGCTGGTTTTCGGCTCCCGGCCGCTGATGACGAACTGGCACGGCTGCCCGCCGGTGGCCTGCCGGTTCTGGTTCGACGGGTCGTACGGGGGGAGCTCCTTCCAGGAGAGATCGATGTAGATCACGGTCAGCTGTTTGCTCTGCGCTATCTGGGAGGCGTTGAAGTCGTTGCATCCGGTTGCTCCCGGCCACGCGGTCGCCGGAAAGTTCTTCACGTCCTCGCACGACGTGGGGGAGTCCTGCCGCAGCTGCTTCTCGATGCCTGTCCTGTCGATCGCCGTATTCTTGGTGACCATGTCGACGAACAGCTTGGCGGCATCGTAGGAGATGCCGATCCGCTCGTCCGCCCACAGTGTCTGGTGCTGGGCCCTCCCGGTCGCCTCGTACATGCTCTTCAGGCGGTGACAGAAGTCCTCCAGCGACCTGCTCACAAACAGGCCCTGGGTCAGGGTCCCGTCGAGGCACTTCTTGCCGGCGAGCACCACGGGAGCGCCTTTTGACACGAAGCGGAAGGCGGTCGTGTTGTTCCACTGTCCTGCCGCCTGGACCACGTACCGCGACACCGAGTCGTCGGCGAGGACCCGGTCCAGGCAGGCGCGCATACCGTCGAGGAAGCCGGGGAAGTCGTTGTACCGGCCGGCGAAGAAGAGCAGATTGCTCTGGTTCTCGCCCGCGCACCGCTCACGGAACCAGTCCGGTGTGTTCTCCCCGGGTCCCCAGCCGTGCGGTTCGTAGCGGAGCCCGGCCCGGGTGGCCTCGTTCCTGACGTCCTGCACCAGGGTGGAGACGTAGAGGTCGTCCACGGCCGGGTCCCCCTCCTGGCCGCGGGGATCACCAGGCGACCGTGGGTAGTACACGCTGATTCCCTGCTGTGCTTTCTTGGCATAGGCGGTGGCGAGCTGGGCCTCCCGCCGGTTGTTCGGCACCATCTGGAAGTAGGACGGTGAGAAGATCTCCATGGCGTCCCCGGACAGGGTGGTGGCGATCACGGGTATACGGGCGTTCCCGAGTGTGGCGACGGCCCGGCCGGTGTCCATGTTGCTCCGGTCCATGCCGATGACGCCGAGCACTTTTTCCCGGGGACGGGCGGCCAGCGGCACGAGATGATCGCGCGCTACCAGGTCGGCGTACCTCATGTGACTGCCGCCGTTGGCGATGAGGACGCGCAGCGCCATCCTCGGGACGGACGAATCAGCTCCTAACGTCCCGCACTCCGGAATGTCCTGTTTCTGGTTCAGCGTGTGCTGCCAGGTCAACAGCCCTTCCAGCTCCGCGACCTGTGCCGCGGTCCAGTCGGTTTCGGTCTCCCCGGTGAGGCCGGCAAAGTAGACCAGCGTCATGAGCGTGTACGGAATATTACCCGGTGACAGAGCGGCGAGTTTCACCGCGCACCGGTTCTGCCTAGCGATCTCCTGTTGCACGGCGAGCAGACGGTCGCCGGAAATCGATTTTCTCCCGGCGTTGAACCGGTAGCTGCCGTCGCTGTAGCCGACGCACTGGCCGTTGACCCAGGACACCGAGACACCCGTTCGCGACCAGCAGCCGTCATGATCGAATACGTGGGTGCCGTACCGGAGAATCCCGAGGACCACGGCCGCCAGGAGCACGACCGCGAGCGAACGCAGCGCCCATCGGCGCGCCCATAGCGGAGGCTTTGGCGCGGACAGGTGCTGCCCCCATCCCCTGGCATGTGGTCCGACCGTCTCCTCGGACGGCGGTGCTGACGCGAAGGCGGGTATCCGTAGCCACAGCCGCCAGTCCGCGCCGCTGGGTGGCTCGGCAGTGTTCCAGGCGTCGAGCGCGTCCGCCGCGTTGGCGGCGGACAGGAGAGGCTGCGGGGGCGGCTGCGGGATGGTGTCGGCCTGGTAGCCGGCGACCAGCAGGAGGGGGTCGTTCTTCCGGGTGCTGTCGCGGACGGTGATGATCATGTCCAGGAGCCGCTCGCCCTGCGGGTCGTCGGCGATGTTGTCGATGAGAGCCAGGACCCGGGCGGTGCGCCGCCACGCCCATAGCCGCCAGAACCGGCGCCGGTAGACGGCCCGCAGGTCGTGGAGAAAGGCGTCGACCAGCAGATGTTCCCGCTGGGCCTCCTCCTCGGGAACGCGGTGGGTGTCCGCGGCGAGACGGACGGCGAAAGAAGCGAATCCCTCCCCGTTCTCCGCGGGAAACAGCCGCTGTCTCATGAACCAGCGGGTGCGGACCAGGCCTGGCACGGGAATATATCCGGACTGCCAGAGCCGGAACCGGGCCCTCGGCCCGACGATGATGAGCACGGCCAGCAGCAGCCGGGTCAGGCCGGACAGGCCGTCCAGCAGTGGGTTGGCGCCGTTGTGGGCGCCCGCGAGCTTGGCCCGCAGGCGTTCGCCGAGTACCTCTTTCCGGGTTTTGCCAGGGGGAAGAGGAGCGAGTTGCTGCCGGGTCAGCCAGTCCGCGAACACGTACGTACGGAAACGGCATCCCAGGCCGGACGTCTGCGTTTCCAGCTGGTCGGCGAGTGCCTGGAGCACCGGCAGTACATGCGGCTGGCCGTCCGGCCTGGGAAGGGGCGGAGAAGTCGAGTGCCGGCGGCCTTCCGGCGCCAGGTCGAGATAGGCGCGCGGGATCACCGGCGACGGGGACCAGCGTACGCGCTGGCGCACCTCGGTGAGCCAGGGGCCGCTGTCCGGGCCGGCGACCAGGCATACCAGTGGCGCCGACCGGCGTCGCGCGGGATCGACGGCGAGGGAGTGGAGCAGGGTGAGAACAGCGCCTACGCCGTCAAAAAACGGAATCATGACTCCCCCGTATCATTCCCATGGTCAGCACTATGCCACGTAGCGCACCGGATACCGGTTCCGGCCCGGCCCGGCCCGGCGGATCGTCCCTGTCGATTCGGTGGAGGCCGACGGTGCGGAGAAACGGTCGCGCGGTTTTTGACTGGCCGGCTGTCGTCCGGTGGGTGGGCACCTGCTTCTGGTGTGCTTTGCCGTGCTTCACGGTTTCAGGCGTCCGATGGTTGTTCAACCAGTGTTTTGATTTTGTTTTTTTGGCTTGGCCGTCCCGTCTCCGGGAGCCGTGGTTGTAGCGGGACTGCGGGTGGCTACGCCGCACGCTGAGCATGGTTGCTCTTCGTGACCGATCGGGTGGCTCCTCGGAGTGACTCGGATCGTGGCGGGCGGATACCGCGACGACTGTGCGTGTGCGGCTGTATGTATGCGGGCACACAGTGGACGATGGGGGGTATGGACGTTCCCGAACCGCGCCGACTGGAGTACACGGAGGCGCTGCGGCGTCTGCGGATCATGCTGGGTGACCTTGCCGAGCAGACCAGTCAGATCGTCCTCGACGCGACCACCGCGGTGACCGGGCGGGCCGACACCGCCGGTGTGCACGCCGCGGTGGCCTGCCTGCGTGACTGCTGTCAGGACCTCGACGAGGACCTGGTGCTGCTGCTGGCCCGGCAGAACCCGGTCGCCGGGGACCTGCACCTGGTCGTGGCCGGGCTGCGCACCGCCGCGGCGGTGCAGCGGATGGCCGAGCTCGCCGGCCACATCGCCGCCACCGCCGACCTGCGGGCACCCGCCGTCGTGGTCCCGGTCGGGCTGCGTCCCACCCTCAGCCAGCTCGGCCGGCTGTGCGCCGAGCAGGCGAGCAGCCTGGCCACCGCGATCTGCGCCGACGACCCGGCGGCCGCCGCCTGGCAGGTCACCGCGGGCGACGAGCCCATCGACCGCATCCACCGGCGGCTGATGGCCGCCCTCACCGACCCCGGCTGGCCCCACGGCATCCAGCAGGCGGTGGACCTCGCCTTGCTGTCCCGGTACTACGAGCGGTACGCCGACCAGGCTGTCACCGCGGCCCGCCAGCTCGTCCGCCTGCGCTGGGTCCCGTCGCTGTCGGACAGCCCGGACGATCCGGGCCTGCCGGCCGGTCCGGATACCGCCGCTGATCCGCCGGGAGGCCCGGCAGGAGGCCCGGTCAGATCGCCAGGGCGGACAGGATGAGGGTGATGCCGTCGTGGAACTGCTCCTGCATGTCCGTGGCGAGATGGTCGGCGGCCGCGGCGAGGTGTGGATAGCGGGACGCTGACGAAGCGATCGCGGTGATCGGTGTCACGGTGGCGTCCGGTCCTTTTCTGGCGATGGTCGCCGCGGTGTGCCGGGCCTCGGTCAGGGCGTGCCCGAGCGTGTAGAAGAGCAGGGTCGTGTAGGCGTCGGAGGCCTGGCGGTCGGGCAGGCCCGCCTCCCGTAGCAGGCCGATCGCGTGGTTGGTCCGTTCCCAGCTGGCCTCCCCGCCGGGCGGGCGGCGCAGCACGATGGGCGCGAGCGTCGGATGCCGCAGCAGCGATCCGCGCAGCTGCGCGAAGGTCTCCCTGAGGTCGGCCCGGGGATCGCCGGTGTGGGGGAGGGGCTCGTCGCCGCGCACGACCCGGTCGGCGAGCGCCTCCAGCAGCTCGTTCTTGGTCCGGAAGTGCCGGTAGACGGCGGTCGGGTCGATGTTCAGGCGCGCGCCCAGGGCCCGCATGCTGAAGCCGCCGACCCCGCCGATGTCGACGATCTCCATCGCGGTGTCGAGGAGGAGCTGCCGGGACAGCGTGCCGCGAGGGGTGCGGGTGTGGCGGGGCTGCGCGGTCTCCATCGCCGTGGCGTCTTCCTTCGGGATCGGGCGGCCCGGTCGAGGCGGGCCTGGACTGTCCGGGATCGGCCGTGTCGGCGTCCTGCCGGGATCTTCTCAGGGAGACTACAGTGTAGTCAACATTGTTGACGACACCTCTCTGCAATTTGATCTTTATTGTGCAACCGGTGCTATCCGCAAGATCAGATGATTGTTTTGGCGCCCAATAGTTCACTCATGGGAGGCTTGTCCGGTCGCTATCGCACCTATGACATCACTGTCAGACACAAGGAGTAACGACTCTTGGACAAGCCGGTGCCGCAGCCGGACGCTGCAGGCGCACAGGAGGCGGACGTCCGCGTGGACGGCTCCAGGCTCCCGCACGGGAGGCCAGCCGTTCCTGCCGGAGATCCTGTGACCCCGCCGTTCAGTGACGACTTCGAGTCAGGAGTGCACGAGCTCGACGAGGAGCTCGGCGTGCTCCTCGTCGAGGTGAACATGCGCCCGCCGGCGGAGTCCAGCGAGATCGCCCGGGCCATCGAGTCCAGGGCCGCGGCGCTGCGCGCCGGCCGCAACCCGAGCCGGACGCAGGCCATGGTGTTCGACGGGCTCGCCGCCAGGATCGCCATCACCCGCTCGGACCTGGCCGCCATGGCCGGCGACCTGCACACGGCGCAACGTATCGCCGACAGCGCCTACCGGATGGCGGTGGCGTCCCACGACCGGATCATGATCGGTTCGGCCCGCCGGAAGCAGGCTGCGATCGCGATGGAGGCGGGCCGGCCCACGGAGGCCCTGCAAATGATCATGGACGGGCTGCGGCGCTGTCCCGAGGGCCCTGTCGCCGCCGCGCTGCTGGCCCGGCAGGTACAGGCCAACGCGCTGGCCGGAGCGCACCCGGACATCGTCGAGCAGCAGACCGACGACGCCCTGGCGGCGGCCGGCGCGCTGCCCGCCGCCGAGCAGGGCATGCCCGGGCTGTTCTTCACCAGCTACCATCCGGCGGACGCCAAGGAGCGGGCGCTGACCGCGAACGCGCTCGTCGGCCGGGTCCGCCGTGCCGAGAGTCTCTACCGGTGCTGTGTGCCTGTCTTCGACGCGGTCGACATGCCCGGCTGGTCGTCAGGTGTCCGCTTCACGCTGGCCACCGCGCTCGTCCTCAGCGGTGGGCGCCTCGACCTGGAACGGTCGGCCGAACTCGTCGAGGAGGCCGTCACCATCTCGCTGCGCCGCCGTACCGGGGCGCTGTCGGCGAAGGCCGACCGGTGGATCGGCGCGGTCCGCCCGCACGCCGCCGGGACCCGCGCGATCGGGACGATCAGCCGGGTGCGGGCATGGCAGCGAGGCGAGCTCGGCACCTGACCGCCGGGCCCGCGGCCCGGCGGCCGCACTGAACGGGCCTCTCCTTCCGGTCCGTTCAGTGCGGGATGGCGTTCAGGAGGTCCTGGGCGCCCTGGCGGAGCAGCGCCACCGCGACCGACGCCCCCAGGGTCGTCGGGTCCGCGCCGGGGCCCCACTCGTGGGCGTCCAGGACGGTCTTGCCGTCGGGGCTGAACACCTTCGCCCGCAGGGACAGCCGCCCGTCGGGCTCGGTGTGGGCGTGCCCGGCGATCGGCGAGTTGCAGTGGCCCTGCAGGACGTGCAGGAGCATGCGCTCGGCGCTGACCTGCCGCCGGGCGTCGAGGTCGTCCATGCCGGCGACGAGCTCGGCGGTGTCGGTGTCGTCCTCGCGGCACTGCAGGCCGAGCACGCCGGCGCCGATCGGCGGGCACATCGCCTCCACCGAGAGGATCTCGGTGATGCGGCCCGCCTGGCCGATGCGTTCCAGGCCGGAGACGGCCAGCAGCAGCGCGTCGGCCGCGCCGGCGTCCAGCCGGGCCAGCCGGGTGTTGGCGTTGCCGCGGATCGGCACGGTCTCCAGATGCGGGTGGGACTGGGCGAGCTGGGCGATCCGGCGCACGGCGGAGGTACCGACCCGGGCGCCGACGGGCAGCTCGTCCAGGGTGCGGCCGCCGGGGTGGATCAGGGCGTCGCGGATGTCGTCCCGGGGCAGGTAGGCAGCGAAGACGGTGCCGGCCGGGACCGGGCGGTCCCCGGGGACGTCCTTCATACAGTGCACGGCGAGATCGGCGCGGCCGGCGAGCAGTGCCTCGTCGACCTCCTTGGTGAAGGCGCCCTTGCCACCGAGCGCGGACAGCGGGCCCGTCCACCTGTCCCCGCTGGTGGTGATGGGCACGATCTCGGCGGTGAGACCGGGACTGCGGGCTGTCAGCTCCGCGCGGACCCGCTCGGCCTGGGCAAGGGCCATCGGGGAGGAACGGGTACCAATACGGATCAGCCGGGATGCGGACATGGCCACCAGGCTAGTTCCCCGGGCCGCCACAGGCGCCCCGAGACCGCCCGAGTGTCGCACCCACCGCCCGCGCGGCCCGTCCACGGGCCCGCCTGGAGGATGCTCCGCTCCGGTTGGATACTCTGCCGCAACGGCATGGTGAAGGGCCCGTCTCTGTGTCCGAGGCGACAGTGGCTGGGCTGGCTGCGGTTACGGCCGCTCCTACGGCCGCTCCGGGCTTTCCGTCACTGTTCGTCACTGCCTGGCTGTCTGGCGGGCGGCCGTTATGGCCAGGGTGAGGGTCGCGGCGTCGTAGGCGCCGTGGTGGCGCCGGCCGTTGATGAAGAACGTCGGTGTTCCCGAGACGTCGCTGACGTCGGCGGAGGCGATGTCGCGCTCGACCCGGTCGGCACCGGCCCTGGCGCGCAGGTCGGCCCGGAACCGCTCGAGGTCGAGCCCCAGCTCGCCCGCGTACCGCAGCAGATCTCTGACCGTGAGGGCCGACTGGTGATCGAAGAGCAGGTCGTGCATCTCCCAGAACGCGCCCTGCTCGGCCGCGGCCTCGACCGCGATGGCCGCGTACTCGGCATGGGGGTGCACCTTCGTCAGCGGCAGGTGCCGCCAGACATAGCGCAGATCGCCGAAATCCGCGAGCAGCTCGCGGACGACGGCCTCGGCCCGGCCGCAGTAGGGACACTCGAAGTCGCCGTATTCGACGAGGGTCACCGGGGCGTCGAGCGGCCCCCGGATCCGGTCGCGCCCCGGGTCGACGGGCTCGGCGAGGTCGATGATGACCTCGGATACGCCGCGTTCGGCGCGGGCCCGCATCCGCGCCGGCAACATGCCCGCCACCTGGAAGACGATCCAGGAGAGCACGGACGCGGCGAGCGCCGCCATCAGAATACCGATCTTCGCCTCCGCGAGGCGCTCGCCGGTGAACGCCATCGTCGCGATCAGCAGCGGCACGGTGAAGCCGATCCCGGCGAGCACCCCGGCACCGGTGATCGCGTCCCAGCCGACGGGCAGGCGCACCCGGCCGTGGGTGACCGCCCTGACCAGCCACACCGAGCCGACGATGCCCACCGGTTTGCCGAGCAGGTAGCCGGCGACGACGCCGAGCGTCACGGGTGAGTGCAGCGCGCGGCCGAGGACGTCGCCGCTGATCTCGACCCCGGCGTTCGCCAGCGCGAACAGCGGGACGACAAGGTAGCTCGTCCACGGGTGGAAGATCTGCTGGAGGCGGTCGTTCGGCGAGATCGCGTACCAGACGCCGACCCGGGCCCTGCGGGCGAGTTCCGGTGTCGGCTGCTCGCGGAACGACAGGAACAGGTCGGTGGCGCGCTCCAGGTCGCCGCGCCCCGCCGGGTGGGCGTAGGTCAGCAGGCCCATCGCGAGCCCGATGACGATCGGGTCGATCCCGGAGCGCAACAGCGCGGCCCAGGCCGCGAGCCCCAGCGCGGCGTATCCCGCACCGGAGCGCATGCCCGCCGCCCGCGCCGCGAGTATCACCGCGAAGATGCCGAGCCCGGTGGCGAGCGCGCCCCAGACGACGTCCTCGCTGTAGAAGACGGCGATGACGACGAGTGCGACGACGTCGTCGACGACGGTGAGCGTCAGGAGGAACGTCCGCAGCCGCTCGGGGAAGCGTGGCCCGACGACGGCGAGCACACCCAGGGCGAAGGCGGTGTCGGTGGACATCGTGATCCCCCAGCCGCGCGCGGACGGTTCCCCCGCGTTGACCGCCAGGTAGATCAGGACGGGTACGGCCATCCCGGCCAGACAGGCCATGACGGGCAGGGCGAGGCGGCGTCGTTCCCGCAGTTCGCCTATGTCGAACTCGCGCCGGGTCTCCAGCCCGACGACGAAGAAGAAAAGCGCCATCAGCCCGTTGGTGACCCATTCCCGCAGGTCCTGCGCGACGCCCCAGCGGCCGATCCCGATCGACAGCTCGGTTCCCCAGACCGTCTCGTACGACGCGGCGGCGACGTTCACCCAGATCAGGGCGGCGAGCGTCGCCGCCAGCAGGACCGCGGCACCGCCGGTCTCGGTGCGCAGGAACTCCCGCAGCGGCGACCGGCCGCCCGGCCACGGGGTCCTGCCCGCGAACGCCTGGCCCGCCCCCCGGTCCGGTTCCGCCACACCACCGATTCTCGTTCGCCGAAGGCGGGGTGGCCGGTCACCAGCCGCGGGCACGCCATTCGGCGAGGTGGGGGCGTTCCGCGCCGAGGATGGTGTCGTGGCCGTGCCCCGGGTAGATCCAGGTGGTGTCGGGCAGCGGGCCGAAGACCTTGCTCTCCAGGTCGTCCATGAGGGATCTGAACGCGACGGGATCCCCGAACGTGGCGCCCGGGCCGCCGGGGAACAGGCAGTCGCCGGTGAACAGGTGCGGCGCCGCGGTGCCGGCGCCGTGGAGCAGCGCGATGGAGCCGGCGGTGTGCCCGACCAGGTGGATGACCCGCAGGGTGACCTCGCCGACGGTCACCTCGTCGCCGTCGCGCACCAGGGCCGTGGTCGCCACCGGGATGGCGCCGGCGTCGTCGGGATGCGCCACCGTGCGCGCGCCGGTGGCCGCGACCACCGCGGACAGCGCCTGCACGTGGTCGCCGTGGCGATGGCTGGTCACCACGGTCGCAAGGCCGCCGTCGCCGGCGAGGGCCAGCAGCGTGCCGGGCTCGTTCGCGGCGTCGATCAGGAGCTGTTCGCCCGTCGCGGCACATCGCAGCAGGTAGGCGTTGTTGTCCATCGGGCCGACCGCGACCTTGGAAATGACCAGTCCGGGCAGCGTCCGGACGTCCGCCGGCCCACCGACACGTACCGCGCCGGTGTAGCCGTCGCCGTTGATCTCGTGTCCCATCATCCCTCGCCGGCTGTCGGTTGTGCGGGTTTCATCATCCTGCGCTCCGGCATCCTCCGTTCCGGAACTGTCGGAGCCGGTCCGTAGCATGGCAGGCGCGGCGGATGCCACGTCCGGCCGTGGCACGGCCGGTCCCTGGTCCCAAGCCCCACGCTTGGCCTGGCCCCGAGCCTGGTCCCGTACTCGAGAGCCCCATCCTCAAGAGCAGAGCGCGAAGGATTCCCACGATGGCAGACCGTCTCGTCGTGCGCGGCGCGCGAGAGCACAACCTGCGTGACGTCGACCTCGACCTGCCGCGGGACTCGCTGATCGTCTTCACCGGCCTGTCGGGTTCGGGCAAGTCCAGCCTCGCGTTCGACACGATCTTCGCCGAGGGGCAGCGGCGGTACGTCGAGTCGCTGTCGGCCTACGCCCGCCAGTTCCTCGGCCAGATGGACAAGCCCGACGTCGACTTCATCGAGGGCCTGTCACCGGCGGTCTCCATCGACCAGAAGTCGACCTCGCGCAACCCCCGCTCCACCGTCGGGACGATCACCGAGGTGTACGACTACCTGCGGCTGCTGTTCGCGCGGGCGGGCCGGCCGCACTGCCCGACATGCGGCCGGCCGATCTCCCGGCAGACCCCGCAGCAGATCGTCGACCGCCTGCTCGAGCTGCCCGCGGGCACCCGGTTCCAGGTGCTGGCCCCCCTCGTGCGGGGGCGCAAGGGCGAGTACGTCGACCTGTTCGCGGAGCTGCAGGCCAAGGGCTTCGCCCGGGTACGCGTCGACGGCGGCGTCCACGCGCTCACCGACGTGCCGAAGCTGGAGAAGCAGCGCAAGCACACCATCGAGGTGGTGGTCGACCGGCTGGCGGTGAAGGCGTCCGCCAAACAGCGGCTGACGGACTCCGTCGAGACCGCCCTCGGCCTCGGCGGCGGCCTGGCGCTGATCGACTTCGTCGACCGGGACCCCGCCGGCCCCGACCGGGAGCGGATGTACTCCGAGCACCTGGCCTGCCTCTACGACGACCTGTCGTTCGAGGAGCTCGAGCCGCGGTCGTTCTCCTTCAACTCCCCGTACGGCGCCTGCGCGCAGTGCTCGGGCCTGGGCACCCGCAAGGAGGTCGACCCCGACCTGGTCGTCCCCGACCCGTCGCTGTCGCTGGCGGCCGGCGCGGTCGCCCCCTGGTCGGCCGGCCACAACAAGGAGTACTTCACCCGGCTGCTCGAGGCCCTCGCCGCCGACCTCGGCTTCCGGATGGACATCCCCTGGGAGGGGCTGCCGGAACGGGCCCGCAAGGCGGTGCTGTACGGGCGGGGCGAGACCGAGGTCCAGGTCTCCTACACCAACCGCTACGGCCGCTCCCGCCAGTACTACACGGCCTTCGAGGGCGTCGTCGCCTTCCTCCAGCGCCGCCACCGCGAGGCCGAGTCCGACAGCAGCCGGGAGCGCTACGAGGGCTACATGCGCGATGTCGCCTGCTCGGCCTGCCGCGGCGCCCGGCTCAAGCCCGAATCGCTGGCGGTGACGCTGGGCGGCCGGTCGATCGCCGAGATCGCCGGCATGGCCATCGGGGAGTGCGCCGCGTTCCTGCGCACCCTCGAGCTCACCGAGCGGGAGCGCACGATCGCCGGCCGGGTGCTCAAGGAGATCGACGCGCGGCTGGCGTTCCTGCTCGACGTCGGCCTCGACTACCTCTCGCTGGACCGGGCCGCCGGCACCCTGGCCGGCGGTGAGGCGCAGCGGATCCGGCTCGCCACCCAGATCGGCTCCGGGCTGGTCGGCGTCCTCTACGTGCTCGACGAGCCCTCGATCGGGCTGCACCAGCGGGACAACCGCCGCCTCATCCAGACCCTGGTACGGCTGCGGGACCTCGGCAACACCCTGATCGTCGTCGAGCACGACGAGGACACGATCCGGGCCGCCGACTGGGTCGTCGACATCGGCCCCGGCGCCGGGGAGCACGGCGGGAAGGTCGTCGTCTCCGGCTCGGTGGACGCGCTGCTGTCCGCGGAGGCCTCGCTGACCGGGGCGTACCTGTCCGGCCGCCGGGAGATCCCGGTGCCCGGCATCCGGCGTCCGCCGGCCAGGGGCCGGGCGCTGACCGTCCACGCCGCCCGGGAGCACAACCTGCGCGAGGTGACGGTGTCGTTCCCGCTCGGCTGCTTCGTCGCGGTCACCGGCGTCTCCGGCTCGGGCAAGTCGACGCTGGTCAACGACATCCTGGCCACGGTGCTCGCGAACAGGCTCAACGGCGCCCGGGAGGTGCCGGGCCGGCACCGCACCGTCACCGGTGTCGAGCATCTCGACAAGGCCGTCCGGGTCGACCAGTCGCCGATCGGGCGCACCCCGCGCTCGAACCCGGCCACCTACACCGGTGTCTTCGACCACATCCGGCGGCTGTTCGCCGAGACCACCGAGGCCAAGGTCCGCGGCTACCTGCCCGGGCGCTTCTCGTTCAACGTCAAGGGCGGCCGGTGCGAGGCCTGCGCCGGCGACGGTACCATCAAGATCGAGATGAACTTCCTGCCGGACGTGTACGTGCCGTGCGAGGTCTGCCAGGGCGCCCGGTACAACCGGGAGACGTTGGAGGTCCACTACAAGAACCGCAGCATCGCCGAGGTCCTCGACATGCCGATCGAGGAGGCCGCGGAGTTCTTCGCCGCCGTCCCCGCGATCGCCCGGCATCTACGCACCCTCGACGACGTGGGCCTGGGCTACGTCCGCCTCGGGCAGCCGGCGCCGACGCTGTCCGGCGGCGAGGCGCAGCGGGTCAAGCTCGCCGCCGAACTCCAGCGACGCTCCACCGGGCGCACCGTCTACGTCCTGGACGAGCCCACCACCGGGCTGCACTTCGAGGACATCCGCAAGCTGCTCGGGGTCCTCGGCCGGCTGGTGGACGCCGGCAACACGGTGATCGTCATCGAGCACAACCTGGACGTCATCAAGACCGCTGACTGGATCATCGACATGGGGCCGGAGGGCGGCACCGGCGGCGGCCGGGTGGTCGCCGAGGGGCCGCCCGAGACGGTCGCCGCGGCCGCGGAGAGCCACACCGGCCTCTTCCTGCGGGAGATCCTCGGGCAGCGCCTCGACACGGCCCAGCACGACGCGGCGGCGCTGCCCCCGGCGGCAGCAGCATCCTCGGCGAACTCGGCGAAGACCCCGGCCGCACGGGGGGCCGTCTCAGGCCAGCGGCCACCACGCACCTCGCTGCGCCCCGCCGCGGATGCTGTGGCGGGATAACCCCCGCGGCGGGCCCGCCACCAGCCGTCCGCGAGGTCACGGGCGGCTGGTACGGAGGGCTCCGCGGGGGCGGGGGGTCAGTTCTCCAGCAGGTTCGCGAGGACGGTGTCCAGCTCCTCGGCGGTGCCTTCCTGCCCGCGGGGAACGACCCGTTCGGTCGCGTCGAGGAACGCCCGAGCGGCGTCCATGCTCAGCCGGACGGCGGAGCGCAGCTCACCGGCGGTCAGGTCGAGGCGGATACAGCCGCGCTCGGGCTCGGGGGTGATCCGCACGTCGCCGGTGCCGGTGGGCACGTCCAGCCCGGCCCGCAGCGCGTCCCGCAGTACCACCCACGTCCCGCGGGGCAGCGCGGGGTGATCGGGCCGGGAGATGAGCTCCAACGTCACCGCGAGGGGGTCGGCCCGTCGCCAGTTCACCTGCAGCACGGTCAGCCGCCCGCGGGAAGGTGCGTCATCGACGACCAACTCGGTGGTCACGTCCTCCACCTGCATCCGTCGTGCCTCCTTCGTCGTCCTGCGACGCTGTGCACCGCGGTATCGAGGGTGACAGCCAGTCAGGCAAGACGCCACCCGGAAAGCGTGGCGGGATCTGTTCGGGACCAGCTGGGACAAGGCCGGCGCCGACATTGCGGGACCCTGGCCGGGGAGGTCGTCATCTCGATGTCGTGGGGAAGGCGTCTGTCGGCTCCGCCGGCCGTACAGGGCCGGCCGGCTGCGTCGATCATATCGGCCCTGTTCCGCTGTCCGCGCGTCGCCCCGCCGGCCATGCCCGGCCGGCCAGGCCCCGCCCGGCTGGTGAGAGGCGCGCTCACGGCCGGCCCACCACACCCATCCGCCGCCGAGCGTCCGACGGATCATGCTTCGCACACCGCTCATGGTCTTCGAGCATGGGCCCTGGCGTTGCTTCCCGGCGGGCGCGGTGAGCGGGTGTCCGCGAGCTGTGAGATATGCCTGCTCACGTTCACCGCGGGGTGCGCTCGCGCACCAGGTCACGGCCACCCCGCACAGTTAAGTGCTCAGCGTGGTGAAATGGTTACGTGGAGGCGTTGTTCTGTGCCGATCCGGCTCGCCGTAGGCTCGGTTCATGGCTGATCCGGCGTCCTACCGTCCCGCGCCGGGATCGGTTCCGGAGACCCCGGGGGTGTACCGGTTCTTCGACGAGCACGGCCGGGTGGTCTACGTGGGCAAGGCGAAGAACCTGCGCGCCCGGCTGTCGAACTACTTCACCGACATCCACAACCTGCACCCCCGCACCCAGCACATGGTGACGACCGCGAGTTCGGTCGACTGGACCGTCGTATCGACCGAGGTCGAGGCCCTGCAGCTCGAGTACACGTGGATCAAGGAGTTCGATCCCCGCTTCAACGTCCGATACCGGGACGACAAGAGCTACCCGAGCCTCGCCGTCACCCTGTACGAGCAGTTCCCGCGCCTGCAGGTGATGCGCGGCGCCAAGCGCCCCGGCGTCCGCTACTTCGGCCCCTACCCCCACGCGTGGGCCATCCGGGAGACGCTCGACCTGCTCCTGCGCGTCTTTCCGGCGCGCACGTGCAGCACGGGGGTGTTCAAACAGGCTGCCCGCATCGGCCGGCCCTGCCTGCTCGGCTACATCGACCGCTGCTCGGCGCCGTGCGTCGGCCGGGTCGACGCCGTCGAGCACCGTCGCATCGTCGAGGATTTCTGCGACTTCATGTCCGGGCAGACCGGCCGCTACATCCGCAAGCTCGAACGTGAGATGGCCGCGGCCGCGGCCGACCAGCGGTACGAACAGGCGGCCCGGCTGCGCGACGACATCGGCGCGCTGCGCCGGGCGATGGAGAAACAGGCGGTCGTCCTGCCCGACGGCACCGACGCCGACATCATCGCGTTCGCCCAGGACGAGCTCGAAGCCGCCGTGCAGATCTTCTATGTACGTGACGGCCGGGTCCGGGGCCAGCGCGGCTGGGTCGTGGACAAGATCGAGGATCTGACGACGGGGGAGCTGGTCGAGCAGTTCCTCACCCAGGAGTACCTCTCCGACAACGCGGGCACGCCGTCCGCCGGGGCGGACAGGCCGGCGGGCCAGGCCACAGACCAGGCCGCGGGCCCTGATACGAGCCGGGCGGGCGCGGGCCGGGTGGGCACGCGGGTGACGAACGAGATCCCGCGGGAGGTGCTCGTCCCGGAACTCCCACCGGACGCGGACGTGGTCGCGGACCTGCTCGGCATCGCCCGCGGCGGCCGGGTCGACCTGCGGGTCCCCCGGCGCGGGGACAAGCGCACCCTGATGGAGACCGTCGAGCACAACGCCAGGCAGGCGTTCGCCCTGCACCGCACGCGCCGGGCCAGCGACCTCTCCGCCCGCAGCCGGGCGCTGTCGGAGCTCTCCGACGCCCTGGGCCTCGCCGACCCGCCGCTGCGGATCGAGTCGTTCGACATCTCCAACCTGCAGGGCACCGAGGTCGTCGCCAGCATGGTCGTCTTCGAGGACGGGCTGGCGCGCAAGTCGGAGTACCGGCGGTTCGCCATCCGCGGGGCCGACGGGCAGGACGACGTCGCGAGCATGCACGAGACGATCACCAGGCGGTTCAGCCGGTACCTCGCCGAACGGGCCCGGACCGGGGAGTTCGCGGGCCTGCCGGATCCCACCGGCCCTGCCGACGTCACCGACGCCTTGAGCCCGGCGGACCTGCCGGACGCGCCGGCGTCACCGGGCTCTCCGCCGCGGCCGGCCGCCCCGACCGGAGCGGCCGGCCCGGGCACGGCGGCCGGGGCCGTCAGCGCCGCGCTGGACCCCACCACCGGCCGGCCGCGGCGCTTCGCCTACCCCCCGAACCTCGTCGTCGTCGACGGCGGCCCGCCGCAGGTCGCCGCGGCGCGCCGGGCCCTCGACGCGCTCGGCATCGACAGCGGCCCCGGCGGGGTCGCCCTGTGCGGGCTGGCCAAGCGCCTGGAGGAGGTCTGGCTGCCGGACGAGGAGGATCCGGTGATCCTGCCCCGCACCAGCGAGGCGCTGTACCTGCTGCAGCGGGTCCGGGACGAGGCGCACCGGTTCGCGGTCACCTACCACCGGCAGAAGCGCTCGAAGAGCATGGTCCGCTCGGCCCTCGACGACGTCCCCGGCCTCGGGGAGACCCGCCGCAAGGCGCTGCTGCGCGCCTTCGGCTCGCTCGCGCGGATCCGGCAGGCCACCGTCGAGCAGATCGCCGAGGTGCCGGGCATCGGCCGGCGCACGGCCCAGGCGGTCGTGGACGCGCTCGCCCCCACCGGCCCCGGCGGCGCGGACGCCACCCCGGGTGCGGTCGACCCGTACACCGGAGAGATCCTGGACAGCGCGGACGCCTCACCATCCGCACCATCCGCGGCCCCGGCAGGCAGTCCCGCGCCAGCCACGGCCACCAGCGTTCACGACACCAGCCGCGCCACCGCCCCTGACCCCGGTCCTGACGCCACACCGACACGGGGTGTTCCCACATGACCTCCGCCGCGCCCGCCGCGCCACTTGAGCTCGCCATCATCACCGGGCTGTCCGGAGCCGGCCGCAGCACCGCGGCCAAGTGCCTGGAAGATCTCGGCTGGTTCGTCGTGGACAACCTGCCGCCAGCGCTGCTGGCCACCATGACCGAGCTCGGGCTGCGTTCCCAGGGCGCGGTCAACCGCATCGCGGTGGTCGTGGACGTCCGCGGCCGGGCTTTCTTCCCCGACCTGCGCGCGACCCTGGACGCGCACGCCGCCCGCGGCATGCACCCGCGGGTGCTGTTCCTGGAGGCCGCGGACGAGACGCTGGTGCGCCGGTTCGACCATGTCCGCCGGCCGCATCCGCTGCAGGGCGACGGCCGGGTGGTCGACGGCATCAGCCGTGAGCGCGCGTTACTGGCGCAGCTGCGCGGCGAGTCGGACCTGGTGCTGGACACCACCGACCTCAACGTCCACGAGCTGCGCGCGAAGATCGACGCGGCGTTCGGCCAGCCGTCGGGGACCAGGCTGGCCGCGACGGTGGTCTCCTTCGGCTACAAGTACGGCCTCCCGCTCGACGCGGACCTGGTGGCCGACTGCCGGTTCCTGCCGAACCCGCACTGGGTGGCGGAGCTGCGGCCGTACACCGGCTGCGACCCGCAGGTACGTGACTACGTCCTTGAGCAGCCCGGGGCGGAGGAGTTCGTCGAACAGTACGCGGCGCTGCTGCGGCTGGTGGGGGAGGGATATGTGCGTGAGGGCAAGCGGTATCTGACGCTCGCGGTGGGCTGTACCGGCGGCAAGCACCGCAGCGTGGCAGTGGCCGAACAGCTCGCCGGGCGGCTCGCCGGGGACGGCGTCGGCGTCCGGATAGTGCACCGTGACCTGGGGCGCGAGTGACCGTCATCGACCGAGCGCCCATCGGCCGGGCGCCAGGGCCCGGCCCCGCGGTGGTGGCCTTCGGCGGGGGGCACGGGCTGGCCGCGTCCCTGCGGGCGCTGCGGCGCATCACCCACCGTCTCACCGCGGTTGTGACCGTAGGTGACGACGGGGGCTCGTCAGGCCGGCTGCGGGCCGAGCTGGACGCGCTGCCCATGGGTGATCTGCGGATGGCACTGGCCGCCCTGGCCGGCCCGGACACCTGGTCGTCCGCCTGGGCGGAGCTGTTCCAGCACCGGTTCGGCGGGGACGGGCCGCTGGCCGGGCACGCCGTCGGCAACCTGGTGCTCACCGCGCTCGCCGAGCGGCACGGCTCCCCGGTGGGCGCGCTCGACCTGGCCGGCAGGCTGCTGGGGGCCGCCGGCCGGGTGCTGCCGCTGTCCGACGACGGCATCGACATCGTCGCCCGGGTCGCCGGCCTCGACCCGGGTGACCCGCACGCCACGGTGGAGGTCCGCGGGCAGGCGGCGGTGGCCACCACGGCCGGGCGGGTGGTGAGCGTGTATCTGCGGCCGGCCAAGCCCGCCGCCTGCCCGCCGGTGCTCACCGCGATCGACAGCGCCGAGTGGATCGTGTTCGGCCCGGGGTCGCTCTACACCAGTGTGCTGCCCCACCTGCTGGTGCCCGAGGTCACCGGCCGGCTGCTCGGTTCGCCGGCCCGCCGGGTCATGGTGCTCAACCTGGTGCCGCAGCCGGGCGAGACCGAGGGCTACCTGCCGGAGGAGCACCTGCGGGTCATCGGGACGCACGTGCCGGAGCTGGCCCTCGACGTGGTGATCGCCGACCCCGACGCGGTGCCCGACCCGGCCGCGCTCGCCCACGCCTCGGCCGAGCTGGGGGCGCGGCTGCACCTGGCGCCCGTCGCCCATCCCGGCGAACCGCGCCACGACCCCCGGCGGCTGGCCGCCGCCTTCGAGGCGGTGTTCGGGCTGACGCCGGACAGCCGGCCGGGGCGGGAAGAGCACGCGGGAAGAACAGAGATCTTCCGACCGGGCCCCGGGCCCTCGGCCGGCGCCGCACCCGGTGGCGCGTGGCCCGGCGCCGGGCGACCGGTCGGGAACGACGAGCTTGTCAGCGACGAGGCGGCATCGGCCGGTGGGACGCGCGGTGGCCCCGCCACCGCCGGCCGGTCGTGTGAAGGTGAGGAATGATTCGTGTGGCTGCAATGACCGCCACCGTCAAGGACGAGCTCAGCCGGTTGCGGGTGGCCAAGCCGTGTTGCCGCCGCGCGGAGATGGCCGCGCTGCTGCGCTTCGGCGGCGGGCTGCACATCGTGCGCGGCCGTATCGTCGTCGAGGCCGAGCTCGACGCGGGTGCCACCGCGCGGCGGCTGCGCCGGGAGATCGCCGAGGTCTTCGGCTTCCCGTCCGGTATCGCGGTGCTCGCCGCCGGCGGGCTGCGCCGGTCGGTGCGCTACATCGTCCGGGTGGAACGCGACGGTGAGCAGCTCGCCCGGTCGACCGGGCTGCTCGACCAGCGGGGCCGGCCGGTGCGCGGGCTGCCGCCGCAGGTCGTCACGGGCGCGGCCTGCGACGCCGCGGCGGCGTGGCGCGGGGCGTTCCTGGCGCACGGCTCGCTGACCGAGCCGGGCCGGTCGTGCTCGTTGGAGATCACCTCGCCGGGGCCGGAGGCGGCGCTGGCGCTGGTCGGCGCGGCCCGGCGGCTGGGGGTGGCGGCCAAGAGCCGGGACGTGCGCGGGGTGGACCGGGTGGTGATCCGGGACGGGGACGCGATCAGCGCGCTGCTGACGAAGATCGGCGCCCATGACAGCCTGCTGGCTTGGGAGGAGCGCCGGATGCGCCGGGAGGTACGGGCGACCGCGAACCGGCTGGCGAACTTCGACGACGCCAACCTGCGGCGCTCCGCCCGGGCGGCGGTGGCGGCCGGGGCCCGGGTCCAGGCGGCGCTGAAGATCCTGGGGGACGACGCGCCCGGCCATCTGCTGGCGGCCGGCCAGCTGCGCCTGGAGCACGCCCAGGCGTCCCTGGAGGAGCTGGGCTCGCTCGCGGACCCGCCGTTGACCAAGGACGCGGTGGCCGGCCGTATCCGGCGGCTGCTCGCGCTGGCGGACAAGCGGGCGCACGCGCTCGGGCTGCCGAACACCGAGGCGAGTGTCTCTCCGGATCTTCTCGAGAACGCCTAGCGAGCGGGCCGCCAACTACGCGATCATGTTCTTTCCGTGCTGCCACGGGTGCGCAGCTCGGCGCCTCACCGGTGTCGGCTGGTATATCCTTAGCAATACTAAGTAAAAGGGATATTACCGTCTCCGCCGAGATGGTCGGATGGGACGGCCGGACGACGGCGCGACAACCGGCCCCGCGGGCCCTGACTCGCGTCGGCGAGAGCATGCTTCTTCTCTCTGACGCAGGCCCGCAAGGCCCGGCACACGCCAGGATGGTCCGCGAGGGAACGCGGCAAGGAGGAGATATGGACAGCTTCGGCAGCACAGGTCATCTCAAAGTCGGTGACCACACGTATACGATCCGCCGGCTGGACGCGGTGCCCGGAGCCGACCGGCTGCCCTACAGCCTGCGCGTCCTGCTGGAGAACCTGCTGCGCACCGAGGACGGTGCCAACATCACGGCCGGCCACGTGCGCGCGCTCGCGGCCTGGGACCCGGCCGCCGAGCCGAGCCAGGAGATCCAGTTCACGCCGGCTCGGGTGATCATGCAGGACTTCACCGGCGTGCCGTGCGTGGTCGACCTGGCCGCGATGCGCGAGGCCGTGACGGCGCTCGGCGGGGACCCGGCGAAGATCAACCCGTTGGCGCCCGCCGAGCTGGTGATCGACCACTCGATCATCGCGGACGTCTTCGGCCGCGCCGACGCGTTCGCCCGCAACGCCGAGCTGGAGTTCGGCCGCAACCGCGAGCGCTACCAGTTCCTGCGGTGGGGCCAGGCGGCCTTCGACAACTTCACCGTCGTCCCGCCGAACACCGGGATCGTCCACCAGGTCAACCTGGAGTACCTCGCCCGGGTGGTCTTCACCAGGGACACCCCCGACGGCCGGCTGGCCTACCCGGACACGCTGGTCGGCACCGACAGCCACACCACAATGATCAACGGGCTCGGGGTGCTCGGCTGGGGCGTCGGCGGCATCGAGGCCGAGGCCGCCATGCTCGGCCAGCCGGTCAGCATGCTCATCCCGACCGTGGTCGGCTTCAAGCTCACCGGCGAGCTCACCCCCGGCACCACCGCCACCGACCTGGTCCTGACCATCACCGAGAAGCTGCGCCAGCACGGTGTGGTCGGCCGTTTCGTCGAGTTCTACGGCGAGGGCGTGGGCAACGTCCCGCTGGCGAACCGGGCCACCATCGGCAACATGAGCCCCGAGTACGGCTCGACCTGCGCGATCTTCCCGGTGGACGCGGAGACGCTGGCCTACCTGCGGCTGACCGGCCGTCCCCAGGAGCAGATCGACCTGGTCGAGGCCTACACCAAGGAGCAGGGGCTGTGGCACGACCCCGGCCACGAGCCGGTGTACACCACCACCCTGGAGCTCGACCTGTCCACGATCGAGCCGTCGCTGGCCGGGCCGCGCCGCCCGCAGGACAGAGTGCCCCTGCGCACCGCCAAGACCGCCTTCCGCACGGCGCTCACGGACTACGCCGGCTCCGCCGCGACCGCCCCGGCCGCGCTGGTCAACGGCGGCGCGGACGAGGCCAGCGCCGAGTCCTTCCCCGCCAGCGACCCCGCGGCCGCGTTCGCGGACAAGGCCGGCGACGCGCCGGTGTCGTCCAACGGTGTCGCCGGTGACGTCGCCGACCGCCCGTCCAGCCCGACCCGGGTGACGCTCGCGGACGGCACCAGCTTCGAGATCGACCACGGCGCGGTCGCGATCGCCGCGATCACCTCGTGTACGAACACCTCCAACCCGCAGGTCATGGTCGGTGCGGCGATCCTGGCCCGCAACGCCGTCGAGCGCGGCCTGACCCGCCGGCCGTGGGTCAAGACCACCCTCGCCCCGGGCTCCAAGGTCGTCATGGACTACTACGAGCGCGCCGGGCTCACCCCGTACCTGGACAAGCTCGGCTTCAACCTGGTCGGGTACGGGTGCACCACCTGCATCGGCAACTCCGGCCCGCTGCAGGAGGAGATCAGCCAGGGTGTGAACGACGGTGACCTGGCGGTGGTCAGCGTCCTGTCCGGCAACCGCAACTTCGAGGGCCGGATCAACCCGGACGTCAAGATGAACTACCTGGCGTCCCCGCCGCTGGTCGTCGCCTACGCGCTGGCCGGCACGATGGACATCGACCTGACCAGCGACCCGCTCGGCACCGACACCGCCGGCAATCCGGTCTACCTGCGCGACATCTGGCCGAGCGAGGCCGAGGTCGCCGAGGTCGTCGGGGACGCGATCCGCTCGGAGATGTTCACCGAGGACTACGGCGACCTCACCGGGGACAAGCAGTGGCAGTCGCTGCCCACCGGCGACGGGGGCGAGGTCTCCCAGACCTTCGCCTGGGCCCCCGACTCGACCTACGTCCGCCACCCCCCGTACTTCGAGGGGATGCCGGCGACGCCGGCGCCGCGCCCGGACATCGTCGGCGCCCGGGTGCTGGCGCTGCTGGGCGACTCGGTGACCACCGACCACATCTCGCCCGCCGGTTCCATCAAGCGGGACTCGCCGGCCGGCCGCTACCTGGTCGAGCACGGCGTCGACCCGAAGGACTTCAACTCCTACGGCTCCCGCCGGGGCAACCACGAGGTGATGATCCGCGGGACGTTCGCCAACATCCGGCTGCGCAACCGGCTCGTTCCCGGCGTCGAGGGCGGGGTCACCCGCCACCTGCCCGGCGGCGAGCAGCTGGCGATCTACGACGCGGCGCAGAAGTACGCCGCCGCCGGGGTGCCGCTGGTCATCCTCGCCGGCAAGGAGTACGGCTCGGGCTCGTCGCGTGACTGGGCGGCCAAGGGCACGGCGCTGCTCGGCGTCCGCGCCGTGATCGCCGAGTCGTACGAGCGCATCCACCGCTCCAACCTGATCGGGATGGGCGTCCTGCCGCTGCAGTTCCCGCCCGGGGAGTCGGTCACCTCGCTCGGCCTGACCGGCGAGGAGACGTTCACCATCGTCGGGCTCGCGGACGTCGACGAGCGGACCGCCACCCTCACCGTCCAGGCGGACGACAGGCGCTTCGACGCGGTCGTGCGCATCGACACGCCGGGGGAGGCGGAGTACTACCGCAACGGCGGCATCCTGCCCTACGTCCTGCGTTCGCTGCTGGCCCAGTAGCACGCGGCCGGGCGGCGGGGCCCGGGGCCGCCACCGCGCGCCGCGCGGATACCGGCGGTGCGGGCCCCGCCGGGGCCGGTGCGACAAGGCCGTCGAGAGTGCTTGCACGAGGCTCTCGGCGGCCTTGCGCCGTTCTCCCCTCGCGCTCCCCTCGCGGGGGTGCGGCCGGCCCGTGCGCCCGGCCGCACCCGCGTCCGATCATCAATGCGAGAACTACGCCAGGCCATGGGAAAATGTGCGAACTGTTTACTTTGGGGGTGTTGCGTCCCCATGTGTGCCACCCGATATCGTTTGACACAGCACCAGCGCACCCCAGAGACCAGCGTCTCTGTCCTCCAGAAGACACGCGCCGGATCGAGACGCCCAGTCCTGCCCCGGTCCGGCGCCCCCTCCGAGTAACTACAAGGTAGGAGCGAGGCCCCCCCAGGTCCTGACGGTTTTCTCCCGAATCGTCGCCGAGCCACGTTCATGTCATGGTCACGTCCATGTCATGGTCACGTCATGGTTCGGAAGCCAGGGACCGCGGTGCCTTGCGGGCGTACGGGAAGGAACACGTGTTGCTCCCACGTGGCGTGATCCGCTTCCCCCCGAGCGGGGAACCCGCTGGTCGCGGTCGCCATCGCGACCAGGCGCCGGTGGGTGAGGCCGATCGCGAATCCCTGTACCGCCGGATCTGGCTGAGCCCGCAGTCCCGCCGGGTCGCCACCATCGCCGCGGTCACGACCGGGACCCTGGCCGCCTCGACCGCGGGCTTCGCCGCGACGATGCCGGGCCCGGGTGGCAACGCCTCGTTGGAGCCCACCGCCACCACCGACACCGCCGCCGCCTCGGTGATCGGCGGCGGGTCGCGCACGGGCACCCTGGCCGCGTCCGCCGTCGGGCTGGCCGGCCGGATCGGCGTCCCGGACCCGAGACTGACCGAGGTGTCGATCGTCCCGGACAGCGCGACCATCGCACCGGACGCGCCCGTCGTCTTCACCGTCCGCGCCACCCAGCTCGGCAGCGGCCAGCCCGTCACCAACCAGCGGATCCGGATCGCGGTGGCGAACGGGCCGCAGTGGACCACCACCGCCCAGCTGCAGACCGACGCCAGCGGAACCGCGAAGATCACCACACGGCTGCTGTCCACCACGACGCTGACCGCGGTGTTCGACGGCACCAACGCCCTGCGCCCGTCGCTGGCCAACGCGACCACCGTCACGGTGCGCAGCCCCACGGCGTCCGGCCCGGCCACCGGCTCGACCACCAGCAGGCTGACGGCGACGGCCCCCACGGTCATCCCGGGCAGCTCCATCGGCCAGAAGATCGTCTATCTCGCCTCGCTGCAGAAGGGCAAGCCCTACGTCTACGGCGCGGCCGGCCCCAACGCCTTCGACTGCTCGGGGTACGTCCAGTACGTGTTCAAACAGCTCGGCCGCTACCTCCCCCGCACGGCGCAGCAGCAGTACGACGCCTCCATCCACATCCCCAAGGCAGCCAAGCAGCCCGGTGACCTGATCTTCTTCGGCTCGCCGGACAACATCACGCACATCGGCATCTACGCGGGCAACGGCTACATGTGGGCCGCTCCCCAGACCGGACGGACGATCAACCTCCAGCCCATCTACACCAGCACCTACTGGGTGGGACGTTTCCTGTAGAGCACGGCTGGCCGTCGCCCGTCGTCTACCCTTCTCCCTGTGCGGTGGGCGGCGTCGCCGCCTCGGTGTACCGAGGGAGAGGAGGTGCCGGGCGTGGCCGCTGCGGCAGCTCCCTCCGACCGGGTGCTGACGGTCCCGAACCTGCTCTCCGCCCTGCGGCTGGCCGGGGTCCCCGTCTTCCTGTGGCTGGCGCTGGGACCCCACGCCGACGGGGCGGCGCTCGGCGTGCTCGCCTTCGCCGGCGTCAGCGACTACCTCGACGGCAAGCTCGCCCGGGCACTCGGGCAGACCAGCCGGCTGGGCACCCTGCTCGACCCGCTCGCCGACCGCCTCTACATCTTCGCGACGATCATCGCGCTGACGCTGCGGGACATCGTCCCCTGGTGGTTCGCGGCGCTGCTCGTCGGCCGGGACGTCCTGATCGCGGCCACCATACCGCCGGTGCTGCGGCGGCTGGGGTACGGCCCGGCGCTGCCCGTGCACTACCTGGGCAAGGCCGCGACCTTCAACCTGCTCTACGCCTTCCCGCTGCTGCTGCTCTCGGCCGGGGACGGCTGGCTGGCCACCGTCTCCCGCCCGTTCGGCTGGGCGTTCGCCATCTGGGGCACGGCCCTGTACTGGTGGTCGGGGATCCTCTACGGCGTGCAGCTGCGCCAGCTCGTCCGGGCGGCCCGCGGCCCGCGGCCACCGCTGCCCCCCCGCGAGGATCCCGGGCCCGGTCAGGGGCAGGGCCAGGGGCGGGCGGACGCGGAAGCCGGCCGGCTGGACGCGGAGGTCGGCCAGTGAGAGCCGTCGTCATGGCGGGCGGGGAAGGGACCCGGCTGCGCCCAATCACGGCCAACCAGCCCAAACCGCTGCTCCCCGTCGTCAACCGGCCGATCATGGAGCATGTGCTGCGGCTGCTACGGCGGCACGGTGTCGACGAGACCGTGGTCACCCTGCAGTTCCTCGCCGCCCACGTCCGCGCCTACTTCGGGGACGGCGACGAGCTGGGGATGCGCCTGTCGTACGCGACCGAGACCACCCCGCTGGGGACCGCCGGCAGCGTCAAGAACGCGCAGGACGCGCTGCGCCACGACCCCTTCCTGGTGATCAGCGGGGACGCGCTCACCGACATCGACCTGACCACCCTGATGGCGCATCACCGCAAGAGCGGGGCGCTGGTCACCGTCGCGCTCAAGTCCGTCCCGAACCCGTTGGAGTTCGGGATCGTCATCACCTCCGACGACGGCCGGATCGCCCGCTTCCTGGAGAAGCCGACCTGGGGGCAGGTGTTCTCCGACACGGTCAACACCGGCATCTACGTCATGGAACCGGAGGTCCTCGACCATGTTCCCGCCGGCGAGCGGGTGGACTGGTCCGGTGAGGTGTTCCCGAAGCTCGTCGCCGCAGGGGCGCCGCTGTTCGGCCACGTCGTCGCCGGCTACTGGGAGGACGTCGGCACCCTCGACAGCTTCCTGCGGGCCCAGGCCGACGTGCTCGACGGCAAGGTCGACGTGGACATCGGCGGCTTCGAGGTCTCGCCGGGGGTGTGGATCGGCCGGGACGCGGACGTCCACCCCGAAGCGGTGCTCACCGGCCCGCTGCTCGTCGGTGACTACAGCAAGGTCGAGGCCGGCGCCGAGCTGCGTGAGTTCACCGTCATCGGCAGTAACGTCGTGGTCAAGTCCGGCGCCTTCCTGCACCGGGCGGTGGTCCAGGACAACGCCCAGATCGGGCCGCAGACAAGCCTGCGTGGCTGCGTGATCGGCAAGAGCACCGACGTGCTGCGGGCCGCGCGGGTCGAGGAGGGCGCGGTCATCGGTGACGAGTGCGTGATCGAGGAGGAGGCGTTCGTCTCCCACCACGTCAAGGTCTACCCGTTCAAGACGATCGAGGCCGGGGCGGTCGTCAACACCAGTGTCATCTGGGAGTCCCGGGGGCGGCGCTCGCTGTTCGGCCCCCGGGGGGTGTCGGGGCTGGTCAACGTCGAGATCACACCGGAGCTGGTGGTCCGGCTCGGCAGCGCGTACGCCACGACCCTGCGCAAGGGCTCGACGGTGACCACCGCCCGGGACACCTCCCGGGCCGCCCGGGCGCTCAAACGCGCGGTGACCAGCGCCCTGACCGCCAGCGCGATCGACGTGCGGGACCTGGAGGCCGCGCCGATGCCGCTGGTCCGTTTCGACGTCCGTTCCTCCGACGCGGCCGGCGGCGTCGTCATCCGCGCGGCCGCGGGGGACGCCGAACGCGTCGACATCATCTTCCTGGACGCCGAGGGGAGCGACCTTTCCCCTGCCGTCCAGCGCACGCTCGACCGGGTCGTCAGCCGCCAGGAGTTCCGGCGGGCGTTCCCCGACGAGATCGGGGAGCTGCGCTTCCCGGCCCGCACGACCAGCAGCTACGCCCGGGACCTGCTCGACCGGGTGGACACCGCCGGCCTGGCCGAGGCCGGCCTGAAGATCGTGATCGACGCGGCGGGGGGAACGGCGTCCCTGGTCCTGCCGACGCTGCTGGGACATCTCGGGGTGGACGTGCTCACCGTCAACGGCCGGCTGGACCAGACCGTCCAGGCCCATCAGCCCGGCACCCGGCACCGGCACGCGCTGGACCGGCTCGGGGAGCTGGTGGCCAGCTCCCGGGCCGCGTTCGGGGTCCGCTTCGACCACATCGGTGAACGGATCACGATCGTGGACGAGCGGGGGGACCCGATCGACGACGAGCGCGCGCTGCTGGTCTTCCTCGACCTGGTCGCCGCCGAGAACCGGGGGGCCGAGGTTGTGCTGCCGGTGACGACCACCCGGGTCGCCGACCAGGTGACCCGCTTCCACGGGCTGACGGTGCGCCGGACCTCGCTGTCCGCCGCCGACCTGACGCGGGCCGCGGGCGCGGCGGGCGTCGTCTTCGCCGCGGACGGCCGCGGCGGTTTCGTCGTCCCCGAGTTCGCCTCCGCGATCGACGGCCTGGCCGCGTTCGTCAGGCTGGCCGCCCTGGTCGCCCGGACCAGGCTGACTCTCAGCGCCATCGACGCGCGTATTCCGCCGGTCCGCGTCCTGCGCCGTTCCGTGGCGACGCCGTGGGCGGCCAAGGGGACGGTGATGCGCCGGATCGTGGAGTCGGTCGACCCCGACGGGGGATGCACGATCGACACCACCGAAGGTGTCCGGGTGATATGCCCGGACGGATCCTGGGTGCTGGTGCTGCCCGACCCGGCCGAAGCCGTCACCCACCTGTGGGCCGAGGGAAGCGCCACCACCGACGGCGACCAGCTCCTCCAGCGCTGGAGCGCCATCGCCGAGGGGACCCGCTCCGCGGGCGATGCCGTCCGGTGACGAGGGTCCCGTTCACCTGCTGGGGCCGCCGCGCGGGGATGCGCCGGATGCGGGCGTCGCGGGGGATATCGGGGCGATATGCCGCGGTGCCGCATTGCGGCGGGTTGCGCTGCCCCGCTACGCTCGGCCCGCCGGGTGGCCGGCCGGCCGTAGGGTTGAGCCCGGGCGCGGCAGCCGGCCGGACGCGGTCCCGGGCCGGCCGCGCTGCGGGCGGCCGGTGTGGGCTTGGCAGGTGTGAGCGGCCGGGTGGGCGGCGTTCGTCACGTCGCGGGCGTCACAGGAGTACCACAGGAGTGTCGGAGCTGGCTGGTGACATGGGCGTTCGCCGCGTGTCGCCGACGGCCTTGAGGAGTATGGAGGCAACCCCGCGTGTACCCGGAGGACCTGAAGTACACCAGGGAGCACGAGTGGGTCCGGGTGAGCGAGGCCACCGTGCGGGTGGGTATCACCTCCTACGCCCAGGAGGCCCTCGGCGACATCGTTTTTGTGACACTGCCGGCGGTGGGGGAACGGGTGGAGGCCGGCCGGCCGTTCGGAGAGGTGGAGTCGACCAAGAGCGTCTCCGACGTCTACGCGCCGGTATCAGGGGAGGTGATCGCCCGCAACGAGGTGCTCGACAGCACTCCCGAGCTGGTCAACTCCGATCCCTACGGGGAGGGCTGGCTGGTCGAGCTGGCTGTCGACGACACGTCCGCGACCGTGTCACTGCTGGACGCCGCTGCGTACGTCCAGCACGTGAAAGCGCAGTAAAGGTCTACGGAACATCCACGGAACATCTACGGAATGCTGCCAGTCGTTCGCGTTGCCGCTACGGACGCCACGCCGGAATAGCTCTCCTGCTCCCCTTTTCGCGGCAGTGGGCCTGATGCACTAGCCTCGTTGTGCGCCGGGAAGGCGATACGAGGCCGCGATCTCACGGCCGGTATTGCCTGTTCCGGTCTCGGAGCCGTTACCGGATGAGGGGGACGGGATGGCTCTGAGGAGGCAGCGAACGTTTTCGCCACCCCCAGGCGAGGTGGCCCGAGCGGCCGGCCAACCGCGTCCGCGGCGGTCCGGCAGGAAGCAGACGCGACCGTGTTCTGCACGAGGTGCGGACAGCAGAACCCGACCGATGCCCTGTACTGCGCACGGTGCGGGTCTCCACTGGTACGTCCAGGTGAGCCCATCGCGCCGGAGCGGCCTGCCGAACAGACCTCCACGCTCAATCTCGCCGCCGCCCTCTCCGGCGTCGAGGGTGAGCATGCCGACGAGTCGACCGAGCGGGACGCGGTCGCCGCGGTCGACGCGCTGCCGCCCGGCTCCGGCCTGCTCGTCGTCAAACGTGGCCCCAACGCGGGCAGCCGCTTCCTGCTGGACGCCGACCTGACCACCGCCGGCCGCCATCCGGAGAGCGACATCTTCCTCGACGACGTGACCGTCTCGCGCCGTCACGCCGAGTTCCACCGCTCGCCGTACACCAAGGGCTTTGCCGTGCGTGACGTCGGCAGCCTCAACGGCACCTATCTCAACCGCGAGCGGATCGACTCCGCCGAGCTCTCCAGCGGCGACGAGGTACAGATCGGCAAGTTCCGGCTGGTGTTCCTGACCGGGCCGGTGCCGTTGACGGGCGGCGGGGGCCCGCAGTGAGCCGAGGGCCCGCAG
>NZ_CEVIVD010000020.1:18191-21920 GCF_982290655.1 Protofrankia sp. CiP1_Cm_nod3 | reverse complement strand
TCACGCCGATGAGCGCTGGGCGTGCCACGGCCGCCGGTCCCGTGCCCGTGCCCGTGCCCGTGCGGGCGTCGCGGGGCCGGGCGGATGCCGCCAGCGCGAAGACCCTCACCATCGGCGAGGTCCTCGACCGGCTGCGGCTGGACTACCCGGACGTGACCCTGTCCAAGATCCGCTATCTGGAGGCGGAGGGGCTCGTCACCCCCGCCCGCACGAGCGCGAACTACCGTAAGTACTCCGCCGCCGACGTCGCCCGGCTGCGCTACGTCCTCGGCGCGCAGCGTGAGCGCTTCCTGCCACTGCGAGTGATCAAACAGGAGCTGGAGTCGCTGGACAGCGAGCCGCTCCCGCGGGAGCGCCCCGGCCCGCGCCCGGTGGCACCGCCGTCGCCCGGCCCCCTCGACGCCCTGCTCGACAACGGCGAGCAGGTGCGGATGTCACGGCGGGAACTGCTCGCCGCGGCCGGTGTCAACGAGCAGGAGCTCACCGAGCTCGAGCAGTACGGGCTGGTCGCCCCCCGTCCCGGGGGCAGCTACTTCGACGGGGACGCGCTGGCGGTCGCGCGGACGTTCGCCGCGCTGAGCGGCTTCGGCATCCAGCCCCGGCACCTGCGCCCGTCGCGGGTGGCCGCCGACCGGGAGGCCGGGCTGATCGAGCAGGTGACGGCGCCGCTGCGGGCGCAGCGCGACCCGTTCAGCAGCGGGCGGGCGGAGGAGGCCCTGGACGAGATCGCCGGGCTGCTCGTGCGGCTGCACGCGGCCTTGCTGCGCGCCCGGCTGCGCACCGGGCCGGGCGCGTGACACATGCCCCCTGCGGCGTCCCGGGCCGGGCAGGTGACGCGCCCGGCTGGGTCCTGGACCGGGCAGGTGACATCGCCGGCCGGGGGCGGAGCGCCTGTCGGCTGCGTGGGCCGGCTCACACCCGGGCACCTATTGTTGACCGGGGTGGCAGGTCCGTGCGATGGCCGATCTTACTGGAGATCTTGTCGGAAGCGTCGGGCCGCTGACGAAGCCCGGAGACCGGGATAGTGTCAGCCGGTGGCGGTTTACAGTTTCCGGTCGGATCATCCCGTCCTGCCCGCCTGTGTGAGGAGGTAGATCGGTGCATCGGCTGGACATCGTCGGCGTTCGTGTCGAGCTTCCGTCGAAGCAGCCGATCGTCCTGTTGAAGGAGGTCGGCGGTGAGCGTTACCTGCCCATCTGGATCGGCGCGGTGGAGGCGACGGCCATAGCCTTCGCCCAGGAGGGCATCACGACCGCCCGCCCGATGACGCACGACCTGATGCGTGACGTGTTGCGTGCCCTGCGGACCGAGCTCACCAGGGTGACCATCAACGATCTGCAGGACGGCGTGTTCTTCGCCACACTCGTCTTCGGCAACGGGGTCGAGGTCTCGGCCCGGCCGTCGGACGCCATCGCGCTGGCGATGCGGATGGGGGCGCCGGTCTACGGCGAGGAGTCGGTGCTCGCCGAGGCCGGGATCACCGTGCCGGAGGAGCAGGAACAGGAGCAGGAGAGCGAGCTGGAGAAGTTCCGGGAGTTCCTCGACACGATCTCGCCGGAGGACTTCAACACGCCAGGCTCCTGACGCGGGGGCCCTGGCATGCGGCGTGCCCCGTCAGCCGTCCGGTTCCCGGGCCGCCGAAAGGCTTTCCAGCCGATTCGTACAGTTCGCTGACCGCTGTGGCTGTGTGCGGCTGTATCCTCACAAAGGCTTGATCTGGGAACATTGTGGGTCTGCCACGGGACACGCCGATCGCGATCATTGATGGGATCGCCCGAGGCTCTTACCGTCGAGTCGAGGCGGTTGAGTGAACTCAGGGTGGCTGGCTGGCGGACGGGACGACGACAGCGATGATCGGATGGCGATGATCGGACAGGGGCAGCTCTTCCCGGACGATCTCCCGTTGCCGCCCGGTGACGATGTCGGTTACCGGGGGCCCACCGCGTGTGCGGCCGCGGGCATCACCTACCGGCAGCTCGACTACTGGGCCCGCACCGGCCTGGTCGTGCCGAGCGTACGCGGCGCCACCGGCTCGGGCAGCCAGCGGCTGTACTCCTTCCGGGACGTGCTGGTCCTGCGTGTCGTGCGCAAGCTGCTGGAGGCCGGGGTCTCCCTGCAGAACATCCGCGCCGCCGCCGACTGCCTGCGCCTGCGCGGGATCGAGGACCTGGCACAGGTCACCCTGGTCAGCGACGGGTCGACCGTGTACGAGTGCACCTCCGACGACCAGGTCATCGACCTCGTCCAGGGCGGCCAGGGGGTTTTCGCGATCGCGGTCGGCCGGGCCGTCCAGGACATGCGCGGGCAGCTGTCCCAGCTGCCGACGGAGCGCCCCGAACGCCCCGAGCGCGGGGGGCACCCCGGCCCGGCGGCGGTCGGTCATCCCGGGGACGAGCTGGCCAACCGCCGCAGCCGGCGCAGCTCGGCCTGACGACGGCCCATGGCCGCGGCGGCCCGGCCCGGCCGCCGCGGCCATGGGCCAGGCCTCGTCGGCCGTCCGGTGCAAGTCGGCCGTCCGGTGCCGGGACCGGCGGATCACAGGTGGTGATCCGTAACGGTCAGCGCGGGTTCGCGGCGCCGCGCCGCGCGGCGTAGTGCGTGGTGCCGTGCGGCGCGGCGCAGTGCGGATCGTCGGGCTGCCCGGCCGTGGGGTGCGCCGCGGCGGGCAGATGGTCGACCTGCAGGGTGGTGTGGTCGATGTGATGCTCCTCGCGCAGCCAGGCGTGTATCCCGGCCCGGACGGCGTGGCAGTCCGCGTCGGGATGCACCAGCACGTGCGCGGACAGCGCCGGCTCACCGGAGGTGATCTGCCAGATGTGCAGGTCGTGGACTTCGCTGACACCGGGCCGGCGGGCCATCGCGGCACCTATGCCGTCCGGGTCGACCCCGTCGGGGGCGGCCTCGAGGAAGATCCGGCCGGAGGCGTGCAGCAGGCCGGCGCCGGCTCTGACCATGAGGACGACGACGGCGAGCGAGGCGACCGTGTCCGCGCGCTCCCATCCGGTGGCGAGGACGACCACTGCCGCGACGGCGGTGGCGACGAACGCGTAGAGGTCGTTGAGAACGTGCTGGAAGGCGCCGTCGATGTTCAGGCTCGTCCGGTTGGCCCGGCTCATCGCCCAGGCCGCGGCAAGGTTGACGGCCACCCCGAGGAGCGCGACGGCCAGCACGGGCCCGCCGGCCACGTCACCCGGGGTGAGCAGCCGGCGGATCGCCTCGACGGTGAGCCAGCCGGCCAGCAGGAGCAGGGTGAGCCCGTTGGCCTGGGCGGAGAGGATCTCCACCCGGCGCAGGCCGAACGTGTAGGCGCCGCCGGCCGGCCGGGCCGCGACCCGCAGGGCCACCAGCGCCAGCGCGATCGCCGCCGCGTCGGTGAGCATGTGGGCCGCGTCCGACAGCAGCGCCAGGGAGTGCGCGAGCAGGCCAACGACGACCTCCACGACGAGGTAGGCGAGGATGATGCCGAGAGCGGTCATCAGCCAGCGCCGGTCCGCGTCCGCGGCGACGTCGTGCCCGTGACCGGCATGCTGCCCGTGACCGCTGTCATGGCCGTGGCCGCCGCCGCCGGGGCCGTGCGCTGTTCCGGTATTCTCCGCCACCGGCTTTCCTTTCCCGGCCCGCCGTTGCCCTCCCGTGGCCGTCCGGCTTTCCACGTTACTTCCTTCCGCCGGCCCCGTCATTTGCGCTGAAAATGGCTGCCGATATCGGGTTCAGCATTCCGGGAACGGC
>NZ_CEVIVD010000020.1:8285-18054 GCF_982290655.1 Protofrankia sp. CiP1_Cm_nod3 | reverse complement strand
CCGTGGCATCCGCCGTGGTATCCCCGGGGTGGCCGAGGGGGTGGCCGAGGTGCGCGCGGCTGCCGGTGCCACCGCTGTTTCCGCCGCCGCCGCCGACGGCCCGCGCCGGCCCCGCGCCGGCCCCGGGCCGGGCCGCCGGCCGGACGATCCCCGGCCGCGCGGGGAGGGCCCCGGGAGAGCGGGTGAGAGCCGCCATACGCGCGCGGCCGGCAGGTCACTTCGCGGTTCCCGGAGTTGTCGGTGGCGTGCCGTACGATCGCCAACTGTGTCTGACAAACCCGCTGTACTCGCGCGCGACCTGCACAAACGCTTCGGCGCGAGCGTCGCGCTCGCCGGTCTGGATCTCAGCGTGGCGGCTGGGACGGTGCACGCGGTCCTCGGTCCGAACGGCGCCGGCAAGACGACCGCTGTGAGAATTCTCACCACTTTGTTGCGTGCCGATTCCGGGCATGCCGAGGTTCTCGGTCTTGACATCAGCCGACACGCGGACGAGCTGCGCTCCCGGATCGGGCTCACCGGTCAGTACGCCGCCGTCGACGAACGGCTCACTGGCCAGGAGAACCTGGAGATGTTCGGCCGGCTCTACCGGCTGTCGGCCGTTTCGGCGCGGGCCCGTGCCGAAATCCTGCTGGAGCGTTTCGACCTCACCGATGCCGCCCGCCGGCAGGCCGGCACCTATTCCGGTGGTATGCGCCGGCGGCTCGACCTGGCCGCCAGCCTGATTCTCGCGCCGCCCATGCTCTTCCTCGACGAGCCGACGACCGGGCTCGACCCGCGCAGCCGGATCCGGATGTGGGAGGTCATCGAGGAGCTTGTCCGGGACGGCGCCACCGTCCTGCTGACAACACAGTACCTGGAGGAGGCTGACCAGCTGGCCCGGCGCATCTCGGTGATCGACGGTGGCCGGGTCATCGCGGAGGGCACCGCCGACGACCTGAAGTCGCAGGTGGGTGGGGACCGCCTCGACATCGTGATCGCCCGGGGCGGGGACGTCGACGCCGCGCGCGGCGTGCTGGCGCGGTTCGCCTCCGGCGAGGTGAGCGTCGACGTCGACCGGCGACGGCTGAGCGCGCCGATGAACCGCGGCGCCGGTGTGCTGCCGGAGCTGATCCGCGGCGTCGACGAGGCGGGCGTGACCCTCGAGGACATCGCGCTGCACCGGCCCACCCTCGACGACGTCTTCCTGGCGCTCACCGGCCATCACGCGCGCGACGGGGACGCGGTCGCGAACCCGCACGAGAGCACCACCGAGGAGCTGGTGACGACATGAGCACCATCAGTGGCGACGCTGCCGTCGCCGCCACCGCCGCCACGGTCCGGCCGGTCGAGGGCCGCGGCCGGCTCGTCTGGTCACTGCTGGACGCCTGGGTCATCTGCCGGCGCAACCTGATCCAGACCTGGCGGGTGCCCGAGCTGCTGGTGTTCTCCACGATCCAGCCGGTGATGTTCGTGCTGCTGTTCGTCTACGTGTTCGGCGGCGCGATCAACGTCGGGCCCGGGGTGGACTACGTGGACTTCCTGATGCCCGGGATCTTCATCCAGACGGCGATCTTCGGCAGCATGGTGACGGGTGTCGGGCTCGCCGAGGACCGTCAGCGTGGCCTGATCGACCGGTTCCGCTCGCTGCCGATGTCGCGGGGCGCGCTGCTGGCCGGCCGGACCCTCTCGGACCTGTTCCGCAACGTGTTCGTAGTCGTGATCATGCTGCTGGTCGGGGTCGCGGTCGGGTTCCGCTTCGGTGACACCACCGTGCCCGCGGCGCTGGTCGGGTTCGCCCTCATGCTGCTGTTCTCCTACGCGTTCTCCTGGGTGTCGGCGGTGATCGGGCTGTCGGTGCGCAACGCGGAGGCGGCGCAGTCGGCCGGGTTCATCTGGGTCTTCCCGCTGACCTTCGCCAGCTCCGCGTTCGTCCCGGTCAGCACGATGCCGGGCTGGCTACAGGCCTTCGCCGAGCATCAGCCGATCACCGTGACGATCGACGCGACACGGGCGCTGTTCCTCGGCGGCCCGGTGGCCTCCGCGCTGGTCCAGTCGCTGGCGTGGTGCGCCGGGCTGCTCGTCGTCTTCGTGCCGTGGTGCGTCAGGGCCTACCGCCGCTCCACCGGCGGCTGACCGGGCGACAGCCGCCAGCGGCCGGCCCGCCCGGGCGGGCCGGCCGGCACCGCGGATGCCGAGCCGCCCGTACTGGACCACCCCCGCCTGGCCCGGGCACGATATACGGATGTCCGCGTCCGGTAGCGTCACATCCGCGGACGCCGTCGGAGTCAGGGAAAACCCCGCCCTGACCGGATCTTGCCATTAGGTTGGTGCTCCGTCGTGGCATCGGTGTGAGCGCGGGGAGGTCGTGGTGTCGGGCACTCGGCGGGTCCGGACACTCGTCACCGGCATTCAGACATGCCTGGGCGAGGCGTTGAGCCTTGCCGACCAGCTGGACGCGCTGGCCGACCAGGTCGAGCGGCCCGACGCGGACGGGCCGGTGCCGGGCGGGCCCGCCCGCCCGCATGCCCGGCAGGGCTCATCCGTGGATGTCTGGCACGCCGTCCCGGACGCCGCCGACGCGCAGGTGCCGGCCGCGGTCGGGACGGCCGCCGCGATCGCCCGCGGGCAGGCGCCGGGCCTCGCCAGCGCGCCCTGGTCGTCCCCGCTGTGGCCGGTGCCCGGGGCGGCCGAACGGGCGCCGGGGAACGGGGCCACCACCAGCCTGCCCGAACTGCCCAGCCCGCCCAGCCTCCCCGAGCTGCCGGGCCGCCCCCGGCCGGCGGCGGCCGGGCAGCTCTACCGGCCGGGGCTGTGGCGGGTGGGCCGGGCGCTCGTCCCGCCCCTGCTGCCCGGCGGGCGGACCACCGAGGTGCCGCTGGCCGTCAGCCTCCTCGACGGCGGCAACCTGCGGATCGTGGTGGACCGCGGCCGCCGGGCCGAGGGTGTCGGTGTCGTACGGGCCCTGCTCACCCGGGTGCTCGCGGCGGCACCGCCGGGATCGGTCCGGGTCACCGTCTACGACCCCCACGAGCTCGGCGCGGGGCTCGCCGGCTTCGCCCCGCTGCGGGCCGCCGGCGTGGTCAGCCCCACCCTGACCAGCCGGACCCGGCTGGAGAGCGCGCTGGGGGAGCTGTCCGCGGACGTCGGGCGCATCACCGTCGACCGGCTCGGCGGCCGGTTCGCCTCCCTGCGGGAGCGGGATGCCGCGGGCCTGCCCCGGGCCGAGCCGTGGCGGCTGCTGGTGCTGCTGGCCTGGCCGTCGCTGGCCGATGACGCCGCGCGGGCGCTGGAGGCGGTCGCCGCCCAGGGGCCCGCGTGCGGCGTGCACGTGATCGCGCTGGTGGAGGACGGCGGGACGGCCGTCGTCGGCCGTCGGGGGCACGAGACGCTGACCGGCGCCGAGACCCTGCGCGTGGCCGGGCCCGCCGGGGATCCCGCCGCCGGCGGCCTGTTCGCCGCCGGGGACGGGCCCGACGGCGACGGGGCCCCCACCGCCGGCCCGACGATCTGGAGCTGTTCGCTCGCCGGGCCGTTGGAATGCGAGCTGGACGACCCGCCGCCGCCGGAGCTGGTGGCCGCGGTCGCCGAGTCCGTCGCGGCCGCCACGGCCGTCGAGGCCGCCCGCCCCCCGGACGCCCGGGCGCTGCTGCCCGACACGCTGTGGAGCTTGGACGCGGCCGGTGGCCTGAGCGTCCCGGTGGCGTTCGGCCCGGACGGCCCGGTCACGCTCCGCTTCGACGACGACACCGTCCACGCGCTCGTGGGCGGGCAGGCCGGCTCGGGCAAGTCGACGCTGCTGCTCGACGTGGTGTACGGGCTGGCCGCCCGCTACGCCCCCGAGCAGCTGCGCTTCCACCTGCTCGACTTCAAGGAGGGCCTGGAGTTCGCCCAGTTCGCGCCCCGGGCCGGCGACCCGTTCGTGCTGCCGCATGCGGACACCATCGGGATGGACAGCGACCGGGAGTTCGGTGTCGCCGTGCTGCGCCACGCCCGCGCCCAGATGCAGCGGCGGGCCCTGGCCATGCGGGCCGTCGGTGCCCGGGACCTGCGTGGCCTGCGGGCCGCGCGGGGCGGCGCCGGCTGGCCGCGGATCCTGGTGGTGATCGACGAGTTCCAGGTGATGCTCACCCCGCTCGACGCGGTGTCGCGGGAGGCGGTCTCGCACCTGGAGGCGCTCGCCCGCCAGGGCCGCGCCTACGGCATCCACCTGCTGCTGGCCAGCCAGACGCTGTCGGGTATCGACGCTCTGGACGCCACCGCCGGCAAACGTGGTTCGATCTTCGGCCAGTTCGCGTTGCGGATCGCGCTGCGTACCTCGATCTCGGAGTCCCGGGTGCTGCTGTCGACCACCAACGAGGCGGCGGGTGCGCTCGCGGGCGTGGGGGAGGCCATCGTCAACCGGCGTAACGGCCACCCGGCCGGCAACGAGCTCGTCCGGGTGGCCTACCCCACGCCGGCGGTGCTCACGTCGCTGCGCGCGAGCCTCGCGCGGGCGGGCGCTCCCGGCGCGCCGGGCCGTCCCGGGCCGCGGGTCTTCGTCGGCCACGCGCCGGCGGTCCTGGACGACAACCCGCTCTACCGGTCGCTCGCGGGCGCGCCCGTCCCGGTCGAACGCGCCGAGCGGGCCGGTGCCGCCGACGTCGCGGTCCTCGAGAGCGCCCACGAGGGCAACGCCGGCCACGGTGGTGCGCCCGACACGGCCGGCGGCGTGACCGGCGCTGTGACCGACGACGCGGACGCCGCCGGGGCGGCCGAGCCGCTGGCCCTGGTGGGGGTTCCCCTCGACCTGCATCCGGCGGCCGTCGGGGTGCGGCTGTCCCCGCTGCCGGGACGCAGCCTCGCGGTGCTCGGGCCGTTGCGCCGGGAAGCGGTCGGGGTGCTGCAGGCGGCCGTGGTGAGCGTCGCCGGCCAGGCCGTGCAGGGCGGTGTACGGGTCGACATCGTCGCGGTCACCGCCGAGACCACGCAGGCGGCCGAGGTGCTCGCCGGCCGGGTCCGCGCCGTCGGGCAGTCCGCTCGGGTCCATCCGCCGGCGGCGTTGCGCCGGGTGCTGCGGGAGGTCAGCGACGAGGTGCGGGAGCGGGAGGACGCCGCCCTGGCCGGCGCGGCCGGTACCCCCTGGCCCGGTGACCGGTCCTACGAGCGGCTCGCCCGGCCGGTGCGGCTGCTCGTCCTGTTCGCCGCCGACGCCGGGCGGGCCGTCCTGGAGGCCAAGGAGCCCCCCGCCCGCCGCTCGGGCCTGGACGACCTGCGTTTCATCACCCGCCGGGGCCCTGGCCAGCGGGTGCACCTGCTCGGCTGGTGGCGCGGCCCGGGCCGGCTGCTCGACGACCTCGGCCCGATGCACCGTGACGACGTGGGGGCGTGGGTCGCGGTCGGCGTGCCCGCGAGTGACCTGTTCAGCCTGGCGGGCAACCGGTCGGTCACCGCGGGGACGGGCCCGAACCGGGCGGTCCTGTTCGACCGGAACGGGTATGCGGAGGCCCGCACGATCGTCCCGTTCTCACCGTTGCCGGCCCAGGCCGGGCCGGCGGCGGCGGTGACGGGCGACCAGCGGCACGACCGGGAGCACGGCCGGGACGGCCGGGAGCCGTGGAGGAGGCTGCCGGGTTGACCGGTGCGCCCGCGACCCACGAAACGAGGATCATGGTTGACGTGCCCGACCAGCCGGGTGGCTTCCTCGCCGTACCGGAGGCTGAGCCAGGGTGGCGGGCCGACGCCCGCCACGAGCCCGCCCTGCGCGATCCCGACCTCGACGACCCGCTGATCGCGGCCGTGCGCTACCGTGCGTTGCTCGACGAGCTCACCCAGGCCAGGAACAAGGTGGAGGACCGGATGTCCGCCGGCCGGCAGCGGCGTGCCGAGGTCGCGCGGGCGCACCGGGAGTCGGCGGAGGCGATCCGCGCCGAGGTCGACGAGGTGTGGCGGGTGGTGGCCGAACCGCTCGCGCACCACGGGATCAGCAGCCTCGACCAGCTCCGGCCGCCGCCGGTGGAACGGGCCGGCGACGTCCCCGCCGTCGCCATTCCCGATCATGACACGCCCGGCTATGACGTTCCTGGTCACGCCTCCGGCCGTGACGTGCCCGTCGTCGCCGGGCCCGGTGGCCGGCCGGTCGCCCGGGCCCAGCACCGCCGGGGCGAGCCCGGGCAGGCACGCCCGGCCGCCGCCACGCCGCAGCGACGGGTACGTGCCAGGCAGGCGGCCGCCGCCGGCACGGCGGCCGCGTTCGAGCCGTCCAAGGCACCACGGCGAGCCCACGAGCTGTGCATGACCGCGATGGGGCACGCCGCCGAGCTGCGGGCGGTCACACGGTCCGGTTCGTCGGCCTCGGCCGCGGTCGTCATCGGCCTGGGCTGCCTGCTGGTGGCCGCCGGGGTGACCGTGCTGCGGGCGCTGGCCGGGGTCGAGGCGCTGCCGGCCCTCACCGGCGCCGCCGTGGTCACCGCCTTCTGCGTGGCGGTGGCGACCGACGCGGCCCGGGTGGAGGTTGCCCGCGCGGCGCTGCTCGGGGCCGGCACGGCCGGTGCCGCGGTGCTGGCGACCGCGCGGATGGTGTCGCTGGACCCGACCGACGTGATCGCCTCGCTGGTGGCGCTCGTGCTGGCGCTGCGGTTCGGGCTCGGGGTCGGCGCTCCGCGGCATCCGCAGCGGAAGTGACCCGGCCGCCGGCCGGCGGGATACAGGAGCGGATATGACAGAAGAAGGGCAGGACCTCCGTGACGAGCACCATCGCCGACGTCAAGTCCCAGCTTGGTGAGGCGTTCCGGCGTACCGACGAGGTCACCGGCCAGCTGGACGGCGCGCTGACCATGATCGAAGAAGCGCAGGCGATCGTCCTGGCGGCGACCGACGGCAGCGCGCACCGCGCCGTGGAGCAGCTGACCAGCGCGCTGCTGGAGACCCGGGAGCGTATCCAGGACTCGCTGGCGGCGCTCGGGTCGGCGGTGCAGGAGGTCCGCGACTACAGCGACAGCCTGTAGGGCGTCCGTCCCGGCCGGCCGGTTTCCCCCGGGCTGGGCCGCGGACGGTTCTCCCGGGGCAGCCGGCGTGCGGGGCAGCCATCGCCCGGCCGCCCCGCACGCCGGCCGGAACATGCCGTGAGCGGCTGCCGCGCCGCGCGGAAGCCCGGCACGTCCAGCGCCGCCGCGCCGAACACAGCCTGAACACAGTCCGAATACAGCCCGAACATGCCGTGAACGGCTGTTGCCGATCGCCGTCCGTGTCGGCCGGCGTCCACCACAGGGCCGCCACGGGGTGGCGGGCCGTCGTGGCCCGGCCGGGATCAACCGGACGTATCCGGATCGGCTGTGCACGAATACCGACAAGAGTTATATTCTCCGTAAGCGGGTGTCCGCTGTCGGTCGCCGGCGTGTCGTAGGTGAGGGCCCGGGTAACAAGTCCGCATGTTCCCTGCAACCCGATGCATCTTTAGCGGGCCTCACTAAAGTCCGAATCATCCAGAGACGCCGAGGGCGAAGCGATCATGTTGCCATCGCGCAGCCGGAGGTCCGCGGGGATGTTGGCGCGTAGGCGTTCACCGGCCTGACGGCCGTCCAGTGCCACTGCCATGTGCGGCCAGAGGGTCGTGAGAGCGGCGCGGGAAGGATCTTTCCGTACCGCCGAGGTCCCCACCGTGGATCACTAAGGAGGCCCCACCACCGTGCCGGCTACCCCCATCCTTAACCTGCCGCTGGTGCTGCTGTCCAACCGCGGCCCGGTGAGCTTCGACCGTGACGTGTCCGGGCGTACCGTCAACCGCGGGGCGGGCGGGCTGGTGTCAGCCCTCTCCGGCCTTGCCGAGCACCTGGACGACGCCGTCTGGGTGTGCGGGGCGTCCAGCGAGGAGGACGCCCTCGTCGCCAGCGAAGCGCACGGCAGCTCGATTCTCGTGCAGACCTCTCCATACCCGCACGTCGTCGAGGACGAACCCGACGGCCCCGCGATCCGGGTCCGGCTGGTCACCACCGACCCGGCCGCCTACGCGGACTTCTACAGCGTCTGGTCGAACCCGATCCTGTGGTTCGTCCAGCACGGGCTCTACGGCCGGGCGCTGTCACCCGTCCTCACCCAGGCCGAGCACGACGCGTTCGACAACGGCTACGCGGCGGTCAACCGTGTGTATGCGGATGCGGTCGTCGACGAGGTCCGCGCCCGCGGCGGAAAGGCCCTGGTCCTGTTGCAGGACTACCACTTCTACCTGGTGGCCGAGCGGGTCCGCGAGCAGTGCCCGGACGTCGTGCTCACCCATTTCATCCACATCCCGTGGCCGGGGCCGGACGAGTGGCGGATACTGCCGGCCGGTATCCGGGAACGGCTGCTGCGCGGCCTGCTCGGCAGTGACGTCGTCGGCTTCCACACCCGGCGCTACGCCCGCCACTTCGTCCTGTGCGCCCAGGACCTGCTCGGCCTCGACGTCGACCTGGACAACCTGCTGGTCTTCGTCGGCGACCGGGTCGTGCGGGCCCGCTACTACCCGATCTCGGTGGACACCGCCGTCCTGGAGGCGACGCTGAGCACGGAGGAGGTCGCCGGGCACGTCGCCATGCTGAGGTACGCCTTCCTCGACGGTGACCGGCGGCTGATCCTGCGGGTGGACCGCACCGACCCGAGCAAGAACGTCGTGCGGGGCTTCCTGGCCTTTGGCGCGCTGCTCGACCAGTATCCGGAGCTCGTCGGGAAGGTCAGCTTCCTCGCCCTGCTCCAGCCCAGCCGCACCGACGTGCCCGAGTACGCCGACTACATCGCGCTGATCGGCGCGGTGGTGGCGGAGATCAACGCCCGGCACACCAAGGACGGCCGGCAGCCCATCGACCTGCGGATGGCCGAGGACTTCCCGCTCGCGGTGGCCGCCTACTCGATCTGCGACGTGATCCTGGTCAACGCGCTGGCGGACGGCATGAACCTCGTGACCAAGGAGGTCGCGGTGGTCAACCGGCGCGGTGGCGTGCTGGCCCTGTCGGAGAACGCCGGCGCCCACGAGGAGCTGGGGGAGTACGCGGTCACCCTGCATCCCTTCGACGTGCAGCAGATGGCGGACGCCCTGTACGAGGCCCTGACCATGCCGCTGGAGGAGCGGCAGCGGCGGCTGGCCGCGGCGGCCGAGCAGGTGCGCACGCACGACGTGGGACGCTGGCTGAGCGACCAGCTCGACGACCTCGCCCAGCTCGCCGGCTACCTGTGAGAACCCGCGGAGGACCCGTCCGAGGACTTGCCTGAGGATGAGGACCTGGCGTTAGGGCCCCGCCTGAGGAGCCGCGCCGAGCCCGGGTCCTGACCCGGAACCGGTCCGATCATTACCGTGGGTGACCGGCGGGATTCTGCCGTGGCTTACCGGTAGTCTCGGTCGGTGACAGCAGCCGCCGTCGGGGTTGGCTGATCGTTGACGGGCTGAGGAGCTTTACGTGGCAAGTTCCAGCGGTCACCACAAGGCGAACGCGGGTTCGTGGACCGCGGTTTTTCTGATCATTGCGGCGTTCACGGTCGGCGTCTTCGCTCTCGCCCTGCACTCGGTACCGCTGTGGATCGTCACCGGCGTGGCCCTGGTCGTCGGCCTGATCACCGCCGTCGCCTCCCAGATCATGGAACAGGCGTACTGACACCCGCACGCACCCCGCATGCGCCCCGCACGCACCCCGCGATCGCGGGGGACACCCGGAAGAACAATCATGTCTGCCCGGTCCGGCCGGGCAGGCTCCGCCGCCGCGCACGGCGGCTGACAACCGCGCCGTAGGCCGATGCCCGCGGCCCGCGGCGCGGCATGAGGCGTCCTTCGTCGTCCTTCTTCGTC
>NZ_CEVIVD010000020.1:0-7726 GCF_982290655.1 Protofrankia sp. CiP1_Cm_nod3 | reverse complement strand
GCTGGTGCTGATGCTTCGTCGGTTTCGTCAGTACAGCGGCTTGCTTCGCTGGCAGCACGGCTCCGCCGGTACCGAGGCTTCGCCGCGGCGGCGTCAGTGGCTGCTGGAGCCGGCCAGCGAGCGTGGGGTGACGAACGAGACCAGCCGGGTCGTGCTCGGCCCCAGCTCCGCCCAGCGGCCCACGGCCAGGTCCTCGACGGCCAGCGCCGCGGTGGGGAAGGTGGGCAGCCGCGAGCGTTCGCCGACCGGGAGCAGGCCGGTGGCCAGCGCGTGGATACCCGGGTTGTGGCCGACGAGCAGGACGGTGGGGACGCCGTCGTCGAGCTCGCGGAGGCGGTCGAGCAGGTCCGACACGTCGGCGAGGTAGAGCCGGTCCTCGGTCAGCACCGGGACGGCCGCCGGCAGGGCTCCGGCGATCTGCTCGACGGTCTGCCTGGTCCGGCGGGCCGAGGAACACAGCACCAGGTCGGGGGTGAGCTGGTCGGCTGTCAGGTGCTCGGCGATGAGCCGGCAGGCGGACCGGCCGCGCGGCGACAGCGGGCGGTCGGCGTCCGACATGCTGCCGTCGGCCCAGTCGGACTTGCCGTGGCGCAGCAGCAACAGGCGACGCGGCGGCCTCACCGCGCGGCCCGTGGGGAGAGACCCGTGGGGAGAGGGAGACCGGCAGACACCCGGACGCCGCGACCGGGCGCGGGACGAGGCGACACGCAGCTCCTCCTCGGACGGCGACGACACGCAGCCTGCCCATCTCGGACCGGGGCGTCAATGGTTCTTTTCTACGCCCGCCGCGGGGCGCCCGCCTCGTCCGGCGGCATCTCGCCCGCATGGGAAGCCTCACGCACCCGGACGAGGGAAGCCTCGTCGGCCGTGCCGCGCCGGCCGGTGCCGCGCCGATCGTTGTCGATCATCGGTGCCCCGGCCATGGCGCCGGGCGAGGCACTCGCTCACATCGACGGCTCGCATCGACGGCGGTGCCTCACCCGAAGTGGTGAAAAATATCCTACGGTGGAGCTAGAAATCAGCCGTAAGGATCAGCTGGTCGCGTATGTGGAAAGCAGCAGGCGGTCGGCAAAGGCAAGGGCGTCGTCCGCGCTGAGCCGGCCGCGGGGAACCACGGAATTGCGTTCGTCCGAGGTAAGCCCGCCCCACACGCCGTGTTCCTCCTGGCGGAATAAGGCGGTCGCGAGACAGGCCCGCCGCACGGAGCAGCTGGCGCATACTTTCCGGGCCCGGGTTTCCGCCGCCGCCCGGGCCTTGGTGTTACGCCCGTCCGGCGGGAAGAACGCGTCGGGATCCCCGTCCCGGCAGGCGGCTTCCTGCCGCCAGTAGGCGGGCCAGCCAGCGCCGTAGGGCTGCGGCGGAAGGTCGCGTCCGGGCAGGACGGGTACGCCGGCGCTCATGAGATTCCGCCGATTCTGCCACTATCGAGGCACAATCCGGTCCGATGGTGGTAGGCGGCAGCGCTACCTGTAGGCAGCAGCCGCGGATGACTCAGCATGATGTCTCCTCGGGACGTCGCTTGCGGCGGGCATGACAATGCGCGGCAACGAGTGGATGTGTTGGAAAGCACACCGACTCCTCTGCTCGCGTGGAACCACAACCTCAGGGAGGGACGGAGCCAGGGTTGTCCGGCATGAATTGCGCACGCCTGGACACCCTCTTCGTCGGAAACGAACCCGTCTCGTCTCGTTAACCGAGGAACGTAGACGGCTCTCGACGGGATAGCAAGGGTTCCGGAACGCCCGCGTCCGCAGTATGTGCGAGACATCCGGTTCCGGCCGCGCTGATCGACGTTCCGTTGTCCAGTCGCAGCGTTGGGTATGCGTACTACCACTCGTAGTAGATGCCCGGTGGTGTCAAACCGGGCATCCTGGCTTCCCGCGCGCCCCCGGGGGGATCGGAGAGCGTGTTCCCGACGATCGCAAGGGTGAGCAGAATCACAACTATGATCGTCGGCGGCACGTGGCGCAGAGTCTACGGTCAGAGCGCCCAAGGTGATGGGATCATGTTTTCCGGCCGGCCGGAAGCTGCAGGTCCTCCGGTCTTCAGACCCGTCCGATGCGATAGTCGCCCGACCAGATGTCCTGGTACTGGACGTTGGTGCCGGGGCGACGCGAAACGATCATCTGCCCGTTCCCGGCGTAGATGGCATCGTGGTAGGCCTCCCCCTCGGCGTCGAGGAAGAAGACCACATCTCCCGGCCGGGCCTCGGCGGAGCCGACCGGCCGCAGCGCGGCGAACTGGTCGTAGGTGGTACGGGGAATCGAGACACCGGCCTGGGCGTACGCGTACTGGACCAGGCCGGAGCAGTCGAAGTCGTCCGGCCCGGCGGCACCGTAACGGTACGGTTTGCCGATCTGCCGCTCGGCGGCCGCGAGTGCCGCCGTCGCGGCCGAGGTGGACGCCCCCACCGGAACCGCTGCCGCCGCCGGAGTCACCACCAGCGTCGCTGTCGACGCCACTGCCGACACCACTGTCGACGTCACTGTCGGGGCTGTTGCCGGCGTGGGTGCCGCTACCGGTGAGGCTGGCGCGCCGAAGAGCGCATCCCAGGTCCGCGGGCCGACCACGGTGTCGATGGCCAGCCCGGCGCCGGCCTGGAAGGCGCGGACGCCGTGTGCGGTCCGCGGGCCGAACCACCCGTCGGCGAAGATCCCGAGCCGGATCTGGAGCCGCACCACCGGGTCACCCTGGCTTCCCCGGCGCAACGACCGGCCGGGGAACCCCCGCCCGCCAGCGGACGACTCCCCTCCGCTTCCAGAAGATTCCCATCCGTTATCAGAGGATCCCCATGCGCCCCCGGAGGATTTCCATACGTCATCAGAGGGATCCTGTCCGCTGCTGGAGGACTCCCCCCTGCCGCCGGCGGACGCCTGTCCGCCGGCGGCTGACGCCTGTCGGCTGCCGGTCGACTTCTGCTTGTCACCGGTATGCCGCTTCCCGCTGGTGGCGGACTTCTGCCCGGTGCCGCCGGTGGACTTCTGCCCGGTGCTGCCGGCGGGCTCCTGCCCGTCCGCCCAGGCCGTCGCCGCGGGCCCCTGCCCCGTCGGGGCGTCCAGGGCCGCGCCGGCCGCGGCGGGCGCGCCGGTGGCCGTCACGGTGGCCGCCCCGGCCGGGTGGGGCGTCAGGGCCACCGCGACAGCGACGGCGACGGCGCAGGAGACCGCGGTGATCGTGGGTGAGACCGTACGGCTCGAGATGGACATGCCATCACCCCTCTGCCGCCGTTCCGGGCAGATGGGGCCCGGCCCCGTCCGCGCGTGTGGCCGACACGGGGATGCGGACGGGCTTCGGCGGTCACCCCCGTTACTCACCGTGATAGTGAGCACCCTTACGCTAAGAGATCGTCCAAGACCTTTCAGTGAAGTTAGTTACTGAAGGTGACGATCTTCGTCGCTATAGGTGATTATCGGGAGGCCGCCGCGCTCCCAGGCGCGGAAGCCTCCGACGACGTCGGTGGCCTGGTGCAGGCCGAGATCCTGCAGGGACGCCGCCGCGAGGCTGGAGGTGTACCCCTCCGAGCAGATGATGATGACCTTGACATCGTCGCCGGTGGCCTGGGGGAGGCGCGCGTCGCTGGTAGGGTCCAGCCGCCATTCCAGGACGTTGCGTTCGATGATCAGCGCACCGGGGATGCCGCCCTCGGCGCCGCGCTGGGCCGCGGGCCGGATGTCGACCAGCAGCGCCCCGCCCGCCACCGCCGCCGCAGCCGTGGGCGGGTCGAGACGTTCCAGGCGGGCGCGTGCCCGGGCAAGCATCGCGTCGATCCGGCTGCCGTTCACGGCCGTCCTCCGCCCACGGCGACAACCCCCGCCACGTCCCCGCCAGCGGCCGTGGCGAGGCTGCCTGCGACAGCGCCGGCGCCGGCGGTGGCGGTGGCGTCGGCCGGCACGGCGTCGAACAGGCCGCCACCGGTCACGTTCGCGAACAGGAAGCCCTCGACCGCCTGCTCGGCGGCGTCCGGCGCGTACCGCATCGGCAGCTCCGGGGGGGAGTAGGCGTGGATGGTCGCGGCCGGGGCGCTCCCCGCGTTCCCCACCTTGTGGATGTGGTCGCGGCCGAATGTGGGCGACGCCTCCCGTTCGTGCCGCCGCCAGCCGCGCGGCCGCCAGTCCGCGTCACAGACGATCTCCGTGACGGGGCCCTGGACGACGGTCAGCGCGCCGAACGCGCCGCCGTGGTCGTGCGCGCGGGTGTACTGGCCCGGGCACCAGCTGATCAGCCACACCTCGACCGACCCGGACAGCACGAGCCGGGTGTACCAGCGGTTGACCGGGTCGTGGCGCAGGATCGCCGACCATATCCCGGTCGCGGCACCGAGAGAGCGGGTCAGCGCGGCCAGCACATGCGGTCCCACCGTTTCGTTCTCGTCCCCCAGCAGGAAATCCGGCACCAGGTCGGTGCCCGCGAGTCGTGGATGGATGAGTGGCATGCTCGGCTCCCTGTCGGCACGGGCGGAAAGCGCTACGGATGGAGAGCTGTACGGGTGGAAAAACGGCTCCTCGCAGTGCACCGGAAACTGTGTTCATCCGATCACCAGGAGTTGTTGCCAGTGGTGGCCCAGTGCAGCCGCGAGCCGTCTGCCAGCCTCGCGGCTTGGGTACCGACAGGGCCCTGACCTGGCTCTTCGGCGACGAGCGCCACGCCGACCGCGCCCGCGGCGAGGCGGCTGGGCCGCAGACCGTCACCGTGTACTCGCCAGTTCTGTAGTCGTCTGATTACATTTTCCAGCGAGCTGTGAAGAGCCGGAAAAACAGCGCGATTACATTTTTTCGCGTCGCCGGCGGCCCCTCGGAGCCGCCGGCGACGCGGGCGGCGGCATGCCCTTCGGCGCTCCCGCCGGCGCTCCTGTCGTCGCTTCCGGGCGGCGTTCCCGGCGCAACCGCCGCCGCCGGGAGAAATCGGCCGGCTGACAGCCGGGTGCGCTCGACGAACCGAAAACGCGCCAGGGCCCGGACGGATGCTCGGGGTGGGCGGGCTCAGACGGTCCGGCGACGCGCCGGTGTGACCGGCTGGCCTGAGATGACGTGAGCGGAACCGGCGCCGTGGCGCCCGTCCACGGTTGTCAGCGCATCCCGCGCGGGCCGCACCCGCCGGTACACGCCGCGCTGGCCACAAGCACCTGGTCGATCACGCGGTCGCTGTGCGGCAGAAAGCGGCGGGATGCCATGCCCGGCACTGTACAACCGATCCGCCGTCACAATCCTCGTTCATTCCTGTACACCCGCTCCGACGCCCCGCCCGGGCCGCCCCGCGCGTTCCCGGCAACATCCTCCCGATCATCCGTCCCGCGCTGTCCCGCCAGCCGTGAGACATCGCAGAACCCGGAACTCCCGACGTCCACCACCCTCCGGATATGGGCTCGTGACCGCCGTCGCGAACGGGCCACCGGGCGGGATGAGACGGTTCGCGGAGATCCGCCCGGAAAGCCGTCCCGCGCCGGGGAAAGCGGTCGGATACCTTCCGCTCATGGAGCAGCGGATCAGCCTGATCACACTGGGTGTCGGGGACGTGGGACGCGCCCGGGCGTTCTACGAGCGGCTGGGCTGGCAGGGCCAGGAGCTCGAGGAGACCGTGTTCTTCCAGGCCGGCGGCACCGTGCTGGTGCTCTGGGGACGCGACAGGCTGGCCCGCGACTGCGGTATCGCCGAGGGAAGCGCCGCCACGGGGAGCACCGCCGGGCGGGCGGACGGGTTCGGCGGTGTCGCGCTCGCGCACAACGTCCGCTCCAGGGCGGAGGTCGACGACGTCATCGCGGCGGCGCAACGGGCGGGGGCCACGGTCACCCGTCCCGCGGCCGAGACGTTCTACGGCGGCTACGCGGGGGTCTTCACCGACCTCGACGGCCACGTCTGGGAGATCGCCCACAATCCCGGTCTCCCGTTCGCCGCAGACGGCTCGATCATCGTCCCGGACCTCGGCGGCCCGTGACCGCTGCCGCCGGGACGGGCCGTCCGGCGGCTCCCGCCCGGCGTGGCCGCGGGCGGGAGCCGCGTCCTGTTCGGCGGGGTCCGGCCGGGTTCCCGGCCGGGGCGCCCAGCTCCTGATCGGTGATGCGGCCGGTGGAGGGGTCCGGGGGCCGTCCGCCGGAGCTGGCGCCACCGCCGGGCACGTGTCCGACATCCCCGGTATGCTCGGCACAGGTCATGAGCGCCAGCGTCAAGCCCCGGCTTGCTGGCCGGCAACCCTCCTCCGCGGTGGGGTGCCCCGGGTGAGGACCAGGCCGTAGCCGCGTGGCTGCGGTAAGCGCGGACCCGCCTTCCGGGTCCGGTGGACCCGTGAGGAGTGCTGTGACCGCCCCTGCCGCCATCCAGACCCCCGTCCGTCCGCGGCCGGGGGAGCCGTCTGCCGTGGCCGTGGACGGCGTCGCCGCCAGCGCCCAGCCGCTGCCGGTGGGGCCGCTGCTGCCGGTCGTCGGCGCGGATCTGCGCGTTCCGCTCGTCCAGGGCGGGCAGGAGCGCTACGCCAACCTCGACTACGCCGCGTCCGCCCCGTGCCTGTCCGCCGTGGCGGCCAGGGTGGAGGAGATCCTGCCGTTCTACGCCAGCGTCCACCGCGGCGCCGGCTACGCCTCCCAGGTGACCACGGCGCTGTACGAGTCGGCGCGCGGGACGGTCGGCGCCTTCGTCGGCGCGCGGCCCACGGACGTCGTGGTGTTCACCCGCAACACCACCGACGCGCTCAACCTGCTCGCCCGCTGCCTGCCCGGGACGGCGGCCGGCGGCCATCCGGACGACAGCCCGGGCCGCGGGGCGGACGCCGGCCGCTCGGACGGCGACGGCCGGGCGGGGGACGCCGGCCCTGGCGACGTGCTGTTCCTCGATGTCGAGCATCACGCGAACCTGCTGCCCTGGCGTGCCGTCCGGCACCGCTGCCTGCCGGCCGCGGGCACCGTCGGCGCGACCCTCGACCGTCTCCGGCGGGCGCTGGCGCACCGGCCGGCCTGCCTCGTCGCCGTGACGGGCGCGTCGAACGTGACCGGCGAGGTCGTCCCCGTCGCCGAGATCGCCAGGATCGCGCACGCCCACGGCGCGCGGATCGTCGTGGACGCCGCGCAGCTGGCGCCGCACCGCCGCGTCGACATGGCCGCCTGGGACGTCGACTACGTCGCGCTGTCCGCCCACAAGCTCTACGCGCCCTACGGCGCCGGGGCGCTGATCGGCCGCGCGGACTGGCTCGACGCCGCGCCGCCGTACCTCGCCGGCGGCGGTGCCGTGGCCGGCGTGACCGGCACCACCGCCACCTGGAAGGCCGCCCCGGAGCGGCACGAGGCGGGCTCCCCCAACTCGCTCGGCGCGGCCGCCCTGGCCGCGGCCTGCCAGGTGCTGGCCGCGCTCGCGCCCGGCGCCCTCGAGCGCCACGAGGCCGCGCTGCGTGACCATCTTGTCGCCGGGCTGTCCGGGCTGCCAGGTGTGGAGATCCCGCGGATCTGGGCGGACGCGTCCGACCGGCTCGGCGTGGTGACCTTCACCGTGCCCGGCGACAGCGCCGCGCGGGCGGCCGCCTACCTGTCCGCCGAGCACGGCATCGGCGTGCGCGACGGCCGTTTCTGCGCCCATCCGCTGCTCGCCCGGCTGGGCCTGCCGGGCTCCGCCCTGCGGGCAAGCGTCGGCGTCGGCACCCGCTCCGACGACATCGACCGGCTCGTCACGGCACTGCGTACCTACCTGCGCGACGGCCCGGGCTGGACCTACCAGGCAGGACCGGCCGGCTGCGCCCCCGTGCC
>NZ_CEVIVD010000019.1:36120-52726 GCF_982290655.1 Protofrankia sp. CiP1_Cm_nod3 | reverse complement strand
GCGGAGCCGCGGGCGGGGGTGCCGCCTGGGTGCGGGTGGCGCCGGCCGGCGGGCCGAACCCACTGGGCGCTGCCGGCGCGGCCGGCGGTGGCGGCGGTGGTGTGTCGTCCTCCACATCGCCGCCGAACGAGCGGATCAGCTCGGCGAGCCCGCCGGCGAAGCCCTGCCCGACCGCGGCGACCCGCCAGACACCCTTCCGGTAGAGATCACCGATGATGATGGCGCGCTCGCTGGTGAAGTCCGCCCCGGTGAAGGCGTAGCGCAGCACCTCGGCGCCGCCGACGACGATCCGGAAGTAGCCGGCGGCCAGCTGGGACGCCGAGCCCGCGCCGTCGATCGCCGCGCAGAACGACAGCTTGTGGATGCCCGCCGGCACCTTGTCCAGCGTCACCCGGAACGACTGGGTGTCACCGGCCTGCTCGCCCAGGAGCTGGACCGACCCCTCCGGGGACGCCGGCTGGTTGAAGAAGATGAAGTAGCGATCGTCGGAGAGCCGGTCGTTCGCGTCCAGGCCGAAGCAGGAGACGTCCCAGGCGAGACCGGGCGCGGTCAGCGCGATCCCGATGTAGAGGTCGGTGCCCGGGGTGACCGCGGACAGCTGGCTCTTCTGCCCCCGGTTGAACTGTTGGACCACCGCGCTCCCCTTCAGCGTCGACCTGTCGGTCTGCCTCGACGCCGGGCATCCGGAACGGACGCGGACCGCACGAAACCGGACTACCCGGGTGCTCGCTTCGCCGGAGGCGTCTAGAAAACTAGCAGCCCGGCCAGGATCTCTTCGACGGCCCACAGCGGTCCGGACCCTGTCAGCCGACGGACACAGCAGGCCAGTGACCCGCGCTTCGGGCAGCCGGCCGGCGGGCGGGGCCCGGCCCGGCGCCACTCGGTCGTGTACCGACGCGACCGGGTCGTGTACCGACGCGACCGGGTCGCGCACCGGCGCCGGACGGCGTTCACTGGAGTCATGCGGTATGTCGACGGAGTAGCGACAAAGAAGAAGATCTCCGTGATCGGGCTGGGGACCTGGCAGTTCGGTTCCCGTGAGTGGGGCTACGGCGCGGCCTACGCCGGCAGTGAGGCGCCGGCGATCGTCCGGCGGGCGCTCGAGCTCGGGGTGACCTTCTTCGACACGGCCGAGCTGTACGGCTTCGGGCGCAGCGAACGGATTCTCGGTTCCGCGCTGCGGGACGCCGGCGCGCTCGAGACGTCCTTCATCGCCACGAAGCTGTTCCCGGTGCTGCCGGTCGCGCCGGTCGTCGAGCAGCGCGCGGTGGCCAGCGCCAACCGGCTCGGCGTCCGGCAGATCGATCTCTACCAGGTGCACCAGCCCCACCCCGTGCTGCGCGACACCAGCGCCATGCGCGGCATGGCGGCGCTGCAACGGGTCGGCCTCGTCGACGCGGTCGGCGTCAGCAACTACCCGCTGGAGCGCTGGCAGGCGGCCGAGGAGGCGCTCGGCGCACCGGTGCTGTCCAACCAGGTGCAGTTCAGCCTGCTGCACCCGCAGCCCGAGCGGGAGCTGGTGCCGCACGCGGTGAAGAACGACCGGCTGATCATCGCCTACAGCCCGCTCGCGATGGGCGTGCTCTCCGGCCGCTACAGCCGGGAACGCCGTCCGACGTCGTTGGCGCGTACGTCGCATCCGCTGTTCCTGCCGGAGAACCTGGACGCGGCCCGGCCGGTGCTCAACGTCCTGCGTGACGTCGCCGCGGCGCACGACGCGAGCCCGGCGCAGATCGCGCTGGCCTGGGTGCTCCGGCACCCGAACGTGGTCGCGATCCCCGGGGCTTCCAGCGTCGCCCAGCTGGAGAGCAACGTCGCCGCCGCCGACATCGAGCTGACCGACGAGGAGTACGGCGCGCTGAAGAACGCCTCCGACACGTTCACCCCGACCGGCGGCCGGCGGGCCCGGGTCACCGCCATCCTGCGCGGCGGGCTGCGCCGGCGCTGACCGCCCCGGCCGGCCGTGGCCCCGGCGGGCGGCGGCCGGCGCCGTGGTCAGCCGGGGCCCGGGGCGGATATGACGTGGAACGGTGGGCACACCGCCGAGGAGTGGTGCGCGGCGGCTTCCAGCGCGAGCTGCACCCGGTCCTCCGGGGCGAGATGCCCGCTGCCGTGCAGGGAGCCCAGGGCGAACTCCTCCCCGCAGCCCACGGCGTCGTACAGGTCGATGCTGCGGCCGATCTGGAAGTCGGAGTCGATGCGGTACAGCCGGCCACGGATACCGGCCAGGAACACCCCGCCGGCCTCGGATCCCGACTCGGTGCGCGTGTAGCCGCCCTCGCGCAGACAGTCACGCACCGCGGAGATGAAGTCGGTGGCCATGAACCGGTCGATGTCCCATGTCTGGGGGGCGGGTGGGACCAGGCTGTACCTCAGGAGCTGGCCCATCCGGAACGACGAGGTGAAACCCATGACGAACTCGCCGTTACGGAACACCTTGGTGTCAGCGCGGACGGTGATGGAGTAGCCGGCTACCCCGGCGCTGTCACCACCGATGATCACCCTGCCGTCATGCTCAAGACCGACGATGCAGGTCACAAGAGCGCATCTTATCCCCTGGATGCACGCCATGTCCGACAAGTACGCATGGATCGGGTCGCTTTCACAGTAGAGTCCGATTAGTTACAAAATGTTATAAAATAGTAGATTGTGCTACGGCCAGTGATACAGTAGGTTGCCGTCACGACTGGTTGTCGTCACAGCCGGCTCTCGCCGCGGCTCCTGCTACGTCTGCCGCGCCTGCTACGTCGACGGGTCGGACGGGACCGCGGGGACCGCGGGGACCACGGGGACCACGGGGACCACGGGGACGGTGCCGACGCGGTGCGCCCCGGTGTAGACGTTCATGGAATCCCCGCGGACGAAGCCGATCAGCGTCATACCGGCGTCCGCGGCCAGCTCGACCGCCAGCGACGACGGCGCCGACACCGCGACCAGCGCCGGAATCCCGGCCAGCAGGGCCTTCTGGACCAGCTCGAACGACGCCCGGCCGCTGACCACCAGCACCCGCCCGCGCAACGGCAGCGCGCCCTCGCGCACCGCGTGACCGACGGCCTTGTCCACCGCGTTGTGCCGGCCGACGTCCTCCCGGACCACGAGCAGGTTCCCGGCGGCGTCGGCGATCCCGGCGGCGTGCAGCCCACCGGTGCTGGCGAAGACCTTCTGCGCGGCGCGCAGCCGCTCCGGCAGGGCCAGCACCACCCGCGGGCACAGCACCAGCGGGTCGTCCTCGACGGTGAACCGGCCGCGCAGCCGCACCCCTTCGATGCTGGCCCGCCCGCACAGCCCGCAGGAGCTGCTGGTGTAGAAGGCCCGTCGCAGGCTGGCGTCGGGCGGGGGAACCGTCGGGGCGAGGGCGATGTCCAGGACGTTGTAGGTCTGCTGGTGGGCCTGCCCGTCCTGCTCGTCGGTGCCGGCGCAGTAGCGCATGCCCAGCACGTCCGAGCCGGCGCCGATGATCCCCTCACCGGTCAGGAAGCCGAAGGCGAGGTCGACGTCGTGCCCGGGCGTCCGCATGGTGACGACGAGCGGCCTTCCCGCCACGCGCAGTTCCAGCGGCTCCTCGCCGGCGATGCTGTCGGGGCGTGCCGTCCGCCCGCCGTCGGCGCGGATGCGCAGCACCTGCCGACGTACCGTCACCCGTCCCACGGCATCCACCCTGCCGTACCCGGCCGACGGCGGCCAGCGTGCCTCGACGGCGGTACGGCCCGTCCGCCATGTGACGTAAAGCTGTATGACGCGAGACGGTCGCGGGTCGCGGTAATCCGTGTGTGAGAGCGTAGGGGCGCCCGGCAACGATGTCCGATGGACGCTCGATGGTGTCCGGTACCGGCTGGGACGCGCGCCGCCGGACGCCGCGACGGGCATCACGGGCACGACACGCGTGGCGACAGGCACGACAGGCACGACAGATACAGCGGATACGACAGCCATGACCGACATGGAGGGTGAGCGGAGCACGTGGGCATGAAGCGGATGATGGCGCGGCTGGGAGTGGGCAACGCCGACGTCGAAACGGTCCTGGACCGCTCCGAGGTCCTGCCCGGCGGTCTGGTCACCGGGACGGTGACCATCAGGGGCGGCAAGGTCGACCAGGCGGTCAACGAGATACGGGTCGCCCTCGAGGCCACCGTCGAGGTCGAGACCGACGACTCCACCTGGTACGAGAACGTCAGCTTCGGCACCCGCGGCATCGGCGGGAAGTTCACCATCGCCGCCAACCAGGAGACCAGCGGGCGCTTCGAGCTGCCGGTCCCCTGGCAGACCCCCATCACCGACGTGGGCGGCTGGCACCTGCGCGGCATGAGGATCGGCGTGAAGACCACGGTGGACATCCCGGGCGCGGTCGACCCCGGCGACCTCGACCCGGTGAGCGTGCACCCGCTGCCCGTCCAGGAGGCGGTCCTCGCCGCGCTCGGCGACCTCGGTTTCCGGTTCCACTCCGCGGACGTGGAGAAAGGCCGGCTGGCCGGCTCCGACCTGCCCTTCTACCAGGAGATCGAGCTGCATCCGGGCGGGGAGTACGCCCGTCGCGTCAAGGAGCTGGAAGTGACCTTCCTGGTCGACGCCGCCGGCGTGGACGTGGTGCTGGAGGCCGACCGGCGTGGCGGGCTGCTGCGTGCCGGCGGGGACGCGCTCAGCCGGCTGCGGGTCGGCCATCACGACACCGACCGGCGCCATCTCGCCGGTCTGCTGCACGAGCAGCTCCAGCATCTCGGCGCCCACCGCGGCTGGTTCTAGGCCGTCCGGGACGTCTGTGCGGTGGCGCTCCTGTCGAGTACGCGGTGACGTCCCCGGTGCGCCGCCGGGAGCCTGCCCGGGCGCGGCGGAGCGCGCGGCTCCCGCCCCGGGCGTGGTCCGCCCTCCGTGAGACACCGGCGGCCGATGCCGTCGGGGACGCCGCCGAAGACGCCGCCGGGCCGTCCGCCCGCTGGCACGCCGCCGGCAGCGCCTGGTGCCGGCGGCAGGCCCGGCTGGCCCGCCGGCATCCGCTGTTCACCGCGATGCTGGTGGCGGCGGTCATCGTACGCCTGACGGCGGTCGTCGGCTACGCGCCCGCCCTGTGGTTCAACGACAGCTTCGAGTACCTCGGGGTGGCGCTGCGGCCGCAGCCGTACGAGGTGCGGCCGTCGGGCTACAGCTTCTTCCTGATGCTGCTGGAGCCGCTCCACAGCTTCCGGCTCGTCGTCGTCGTCCAGCATCTGCTGGGCCTGGCCGTCGCCGTCATGATCTACATGCTGCTGCGCCGGCACGGGACGGCCGGCTGGCTGGCCGCTCTCGCCACCGGCCCGCAGCTCTTCGACGGGTACCAGGTCCAGATCGAGCACATGGTGATGGCCGAGACGCTGTTCACCGTCCTGACGGTGGCGGCCGTGACGGCCCTGCTGTGGTGGCGCCGGCCGACCACGGCCGCCGCCCTGGTCGCGGGCGGGCTGCTGGCGGGGGCGTCCCTGACCCGCACGGTCGGCCTGCCACTGGCGCTGGTGGCGGGCGGCTGGCTGCTGGCCCGCCGCCCGGGCCGGCGGCCGGTGCTCGCCTTCTGCCTGGCGCTGCTCGTCCCCCTGGGCTGCTACGGCGCCTGGTTCCAGGTAACGCACGGCCGGGCCGGCATCGTCGGCAGCGACGGGGTCTTCCTCTATTCCCGGACGACGTCGTTCGTGGACTGTGCCCGCACGCACCCGCCGGCCGACCTGGCGGTCCTCTGCCCGCGGGAGCCGCTCGGGGAGCGCCAGCCGCCGTCGAACTACATCTGGCACACCGGCACCCCGCTGGACGGCATTCCCGGCGAGCTTTCCAGCCCGGCGGGCCGGGTTTTCAGCCCGGCGAAGGAATCGCTGGCCGGCAGGTTCGCCCGCCGGGCGATCGTGACACAGCCGCTGGACTACGCCGGTATCGTGGCAAGGGATTTCTCCCGGACGTTCGGGCCGCGGCTGACCGACTACCCCAATGCAGGCATGGTGCGTCCCTTCCTGTTCCACGTCCCACCCGACCCGGTCCCCGACCGGACGTACATTCCCGGTGGCAGCGCTCCCGAGGACGTCCGCGCCTACGAGCACGGTGACGGCGCGCACCGCCTGCGCCAGCCGTTCGCCAGCTGGCTGGCGGGCTACCAGCTCCGGGTGGCCGTTCCCGGGCCGGTGCTGGGCCTGCTGCTGCTCGGCGCCGTCCTCGGCACCGGGCTGGCGGGCCGGTACCGTCCGCATCTGCGCGCGCCGCTGGCCCTGACCACCGCCGTCGCGGTGACGCTGCTGGTCGTACCGCCGGCGACCGCCGGTTTCGACCACCGTTACGTCCTGCCGGCGCTCGCGTTCCTGGGTGCCGCGGCGGCGCTGGGCTGCCGGGTCCTCGCCACCGGGCTCGCCCGGCTGACGGCACGTGACGGCGGGGCGGGCCCGTGCCATTAGTCGATCTTTCCCGGGTGGCCGCGGCGCTGCCCGCCTACACGTTGGGCGCGGAACTCGGCAGCGGCGGGCACGGCCTGGTCCTCGCCGGGCACCACCAGGGCCTCGGCCGGGACGTGGCCATCAAGGTCCTGCCCGCGACGGCGGACCCCGGCCTGCCCACCACCTTCGCGACCGAGGCCCGGCTGCTGGCCGGGCTCGACCACCCGCACATCGTCCGGATCTACGACTATGTCGAGCGCGACGGCCTGTGCCTGATCATCATGGAGCTGCTCGCCGGGGGGACGCTGACCCGCCGGCGCCGCGCGCTGTCCGCCGAGGACGCCTGCGCGGCGGGGCTGGCCATCGCCGAGGCGCTGGAGTGCGCCCACACCAGGAGCGTGCTGCATCGCGACATCAAGCCCGACAACGTGCTGTTCTCGGGCAACGGCCTGCTGAAGGTCACCGACTTCAGCATCGCGAAGATCTTCAATGCCACGACGGTCGCCACCAACACGATCATCGGCACACCAAGGTACATGGCGCCCGAGCAGCTGGGCGGCGACCGCCTGAGCCCGGCCACCGACCTGTACGCGCTCGGGATCGTCCTCTACGAGATGCTCGCCGACGCCCCGCCGTTCGGTCCCGACCTGTCCCTGATGGCGCTGATCCGGCAGAAGACCGCCGACCGTCCCACACCGCCGCCCGCCGGCGTCCCCGAGCCCGTGGCCGAGACCCTCATGCGTGCCCTCCAGCGGGAGCCTGCGCTGCGGCATCCCAGCGCCCGGGCCTTCGCCCTCGACCTCGCCCGCGCCGCCGCCCTCGCGTACGGCCCGCGCTGGACCAGCCGCTGCGAGATCGGCCTGCACGTCGCCGACGACGTCCGGGAGGCCGCGCGGTACCCGGCCGGGGCGGGCGGGCTGCCCGGCGGGCTCGCCACCAACCGGGCCACCGCCGCGCCACCCGGCCAGCCGACACCACCCAGCCAGCCGACGCCACTCGGCCAGCCGACACCGCCTCGGCTACCGACCGGCCCGCCGGCGCAGGGCAGGCTGCCGGTGGCGGTCCCGGCGGGCATCGGCCGCGACGCCGACCAGCGGGCCCCGCGGGACCGCGACGCCGACCGGTGGGCCGGCCGGGGTCAGGCGACCGGCTGGCAGGCCGGCCGGGACGCCGACGTGACCGCGCGGCGTGCGCTCGAGCCCGTGCCGGCCGCCCCGCCGCCGGCGGTGGACGGCACCCGCCGCCGGCGGCGTCGCCGGATCGCCGCCGCCGTCGTCGTGGCCGTGGCCGTCCCGGTGGCCGCCATCGTGGTCACCGTTCTGCTGATCAGCCGGCCGCCGCGACCAGACGTGATCATAACGGTGGCCGGCACCGGCGCCACGGGCTTCTCCGGCGACAACGGGCCGGCCACCGCGGCCGACCTGAGCAGGCCGGACGACCCGCTGGTGGACAGCACCGGTGCCGTCTACTTCACCGACACCGGCAACAACCGTATCCGCCGCATCGGCACCGACGGCGTCATCACCACCATCGCCGGCACCGGCACGTACGGCTACTCCGGCGACAACGGGCCCGCCGCCCAGGCCTACTTCGCCACGCCCACGGACGTGGCCCGGGACCGGGCCGGCAACCTCTACATCGCCGACACCGACAACAACCGTATCCGCCGCATCAACGTCGTCGGAACCGTCACCACCGTCGCCGGCACCGGCGTCGCGGGCTTCTCCGGCGACAACGGGCCGGCCAGCGCGGCCCAGCTGGCGAAACCGACCAGCGTGCTGGTGGACGCCGACGGCAACCTCTACATCGCCGACAGCGGCAACAACCGCATCCGCCGCATCGGCACCAACGACGTCATCACCACCGTCGCCGGCACCGGCGCACCCGGCTACTCCGGCGACGGCGGGCCGGCCACCGCGGCCCGGCTGGCCGGGCCCGGCGGCCTGGCGGCGGACACCGCCGGCAACCTCTACATCGCTGACAACGCCAACAACCGCGTCCGCCGCGTCAGCTCCGACGGCGTCATCACCACCATCGCCGGCACCGGCGTCGCGGGCTTCTCCGGCGACAACGGGCCGGCCACCGCGGCCCACCTGGCGAACCCGGGCAGTGTCGCGGTTGCCGGCGACGGGCGCCTCTACATCGCCGACACCGACAACAACCGGGTGCGCCGCATCGGCACCGACGGTGTCATCACCACCGTCGCCGGTATCGGCGCACCCGGCTACTCCGGCGACAACGGGCCGGCCACCGCGGCCCGCCTGTGCGATCCCAACGGCCTGGGGCTGGACGTGACCGAACGTTTCCTCTACATCACCGACAACTGCAACGACCGAATCCGCCGGGTGACGGCGACCGGTTAGAACCCCGGCTGGCCAGCACGGCTGCCATCCGTGAACACCCATCCGGAACCCGCGTCGGGCGTGTGTGTACGCCGCGTGTTTTCCGGTCCGGCGGGCGGCGGCGACGCGCGTGCCGCGATCTTTTTCCGACAGCCGACGGCTGTTATGCAGAGCGTCATTCATCCAGCCCGTCACTTGTACGGGCCGTCGCCTACGTGGCACATCACCCGTGCAGCTACGCACGGCTATGTGACCGGCGTCTCAGTATCCCGTACTCGGGGACGCTTCGCCGTGGGCGGCAGCCGTATTCTCCCGGAGCGTGTCCTCCTTCACCGAATCCGGTCCCGCCGGTCGTCGGACCACTGATTTCGTCCAGGTGCACGACGGCGCGTTCCGGCTCGCCGGCAGACGCTTCCGCTTCTGCGGCACCAACAACTACTACCTGCACTACAAAAGCCAACGGATGGCTGACAGCGTCCTGGCCGACGCCGCCGCGCTCGGCCTGCGGGTGGTCCGTTGCTGGGGCTTCCTCGACGGAACTCCGGCGGACGGCGTGGTACTGCAACCGGAGCCGTTCCGCTACGACGAGGACGGTTTCGAGCCGCTGGACCACGCGGTCTTCCGGGCCGGGCAGCTCGGGCTGCGGCTGGTGATCGCCCTGACGAACAACTGGCGCGACTTCGGGGGAATTCCCCAGTACGCCACGTGGTTCTCCGCCGGACACGACGACTTCTTCCGCCACCGCGCCATGAAGGAGTGCTACCGGGCCTGGGTGGCGCACGTGACCGGCCGGCGGAACCGGTACACGGGCGTCCCGTACAACCACGAACCGACGGTGATGGCCTGGGAGCTGGCCAATGAGCCCCGCTGCCCGTCCGACCCGTCCGGGGACACCCTGACCGCCTGGGCCGACGAAATGAGCCGGTATGTCCGTAAACGGGCGCCCCGCCAGCTGGTCGCGGTCGGCGACGAAGGCTTCCACGGCCGTGCCGGCACGGCCGACTACCCGTCCTCCAACCAGGAGGGAGTGGTCTGGCACCGGCTCCTCGAGCTGCCCGCGATCGATTACGGGACATTTCATCTGCACCCCCAGCAATGGGGCGAAAAATCGCCGGGCTGGGGTGTCCGCTGGATTCACGACCACTTCCGGGAGGCCGCCGCGGCGGGCGTACCGGCGGTGCTGGAGGAATTCTCCTGGCGGGACGGCGGAACCGCCCGCGACACGGTCTACGCGGCCTGGACGGCCGCGGTCGAGGAAGCTGACGGTGACGGTGACCAGTTCTGGCTTCTCACCGGACGCGATGACGACGGCTCCCACTACCCCGACTACGACGGCCGCCGCGTGATCCACCCGTCGGCCACCGCCGCGCTTCTCGCCGGGCATGCCGAGCGAATGTCCCGTCCCGGCCGGGAGCTCCCGTCCCGGCCGGCGTAGCGTTCACCGCTCCGGGGCGGAACCCGGCCGGGCCGGGAATCCGGCCTCACGGCGGGACCGGTCACAGCCCGCTTGCAGGCCCCAGCCGCCTACGACGGCCGCCGTGCCGGCCCATGACGGCCCGCACCGGCCCAACGGCGCACCGGCCCATAGCGGTCGCACCGGCCTGGCGCAGGCCTGCGCCAGGCCGCGTCGGCCCAGGCCCGGGCGGGTCGCGCCGGCGCCTGGCCGGGCACCAGCGCCGACAACGGAATCACCACGAGGCACCACCGCCTACCCGCGCTGATACACACCGCGGGACCGCCGGTAAGCTACGGCGGCCGTCGTATCGCCGACGGTATACACCCGCTCCGGTCCGGCTGGCGTATTGTTTCGAGGACCGTGATCAGACTCCTGTGGGGGGAGCCGCGTGACCACGTCCGAACATCTCATACGTCGGGAATCCCTGGAGTGGGCCAACTCCGTCGCGCACGACACGATGCCGTTGACCGAATCCCGGGAACGGTCGGTATGGCGGCCCGGTTTCAGTTCGTTTCTGATCGGCTTCACGGTGTTCGGTGTCTTCGGATGGTGGGCCTGGGCCCGCGACCCCGATTTCGGCTTCATGGGCTGGATAGCGGCCGTGGTCTGGACGTTACCCATCGTAAACACCACCATCGGTATGTACGGAAGCGTGCGCACGGCCGTCCGGCTGCGCCGCGAGCGCAAACTACCGGTCACCGCGGCAATCGTGCGCGACCCACTGATCGTGGTCGTCCCGACGGTGGGGCGTCACGACACCTACCCCGCCCTCGAGCGGGTCGTCCACTCCTTCTGCCGGTACCTGCCGGACTACTTCCCCCACCTGCGGGTGGACGTGGTCGTCGAGGAGGGCTGCGCCGCCCACGACCGGATCGCCGCGCTGGCGGCGACGGACCGCCTGATCCGCGTGGTGACCGTGCCCCGCGGCTACCGCACCCCGAACGGCACCCGGTTCAAGGCCCGCGCGAACCACTACGCCCACGAGCTGCGTTGCGCCGAGGGCGAGGCCAGGGAGGACGTGTGGGTGCTGCACATGGACGACGACACCGGCGTCAGCTCCGACACCGCCGAGGCCATGGCCCGTTTCCTCAACGCCCAGTGGCTGGCCGGGCAGAACGCCCGCCACCTCGCCCAGGGGGTGCTGAGCTACCCGCGGGAACACGCGGTGAACAGGCTGACCTGGCTGGCCGACGCGGTCCGCCCGAGCTGCGACATCAGCCTGTTCGCGGCCACCACCGGCCGCGGCGTGCCCCGCGCCGGGCTGCACGGGGAGCTGCTGCTGGTCCGGGCGTCGGTGGAGGCGGCCACCGGCTGGGACTTCGGGCCGCAGGCCATCGTCGAGGACGCCCAGTTCGCGCTGGTCTTCTGCGGCCGTCACCCCGGCGGCAGCGACTGGTTCCCCGGCCGCTCCTACGGCGCCTCCCCGGCCACCGTGGCCGACTTCATCCGGCAGCGGGAGCGCTGGTCCTGGGGGCTGTTCCGGCTGGCGTTCGACCGCGGCATCCCACTGCGCCACCGGCTGCTGCTGATGCACAACGTGCTGGTCTGGGCGTGCGGGCCGATCCAGCACCTGGGGCTGATCCTCCTGGTCGGCTCGTTGCTCGGGGACACCGACACCACCCCGGCCAGCGTCCTGCTGCTGCCCGTCTGGGCGGCCAACATGGCCTACAGCATCTGGCTCTACTGGGAAGGCCTGAAGATCAACGTATCGGCCTCGGCGGACTCGCGGCGCCGCTGGTGGGAGCCGCCCTGCCTGCTGCTGCTGATCCCGTTCTTCTCCCTGCTGGAGGCAATCGCGGTGTTCCGGGGGCTGGTCCGCTTCCTGCGGGGCGGCGAGTCCACCTTCAACGTGATCGCGAAACCGATGTGATCAGACTGGGCACGGCCGGCGCGACGCTGGCCGCCGTATTTGTCATGCTCACCGCGAGCACGGGCTGCGCCGCCTCGCCCCAGGACCGCACCCCCGCCTTCCACCCGGCCGCGCCACCGCCGGCCATCGCGACAGCCGGCCCGCGGGCGGATGCGGGGGCCGGCCTCGCGGTCGCCTACCCCTGGCAGCCCGGCCGGCCCGAGCTCGGCGTCCAGGTCTACTGGGACGACAATCCCGACGAGCCGGTCGAAACGGCCCGTGCCAAGGCCCGCCAGGTTGTCGACTACGTCGTCGGCCTGGAGGCCAACGCCCTGTGCGTCTCCTTCCCCTTCTTCACCGACACGGCCCGCTCCAACGCCGTCCACGGCGGCCGGACCACCCCCACGCCGGAGCGCCTCGGCATCCTCGTGGACGAGGCCAGACGCTCCGGCCTGCGCGTCACCCTGCGCCCGACGCTCGACGAGCGCACCCTGACCGCCGCCAACCCGTTGGACTGGCGCGGCACGATCAGGCCGGGTGACCGGGACGCCTGGTTCTCCTCCTACCGCCGCTTCCTCACGCCCTACCTGGTCCTTGCCGCGCGCACCGGCGTAGCCACCGTGGTGATCGGCACAGAGCTCAGCTCGCTGGAAGGCGACCCGCGCTGGACGGAGCTGGCCGGGTACGCCCGGACCCTGTTCCACGGCGAGACCGGGTACGCGTTCAACTGGGACACGTTCGTGCACACCACGGTGCGGCTGCCGGTGGACCGGACAGGGGTGGACGCCTACCCGGAGCTACAGCTGCCCGATGACGCCTCCGTGGCGGAGCTGGCCGCGGGCTGGCACTCCTGGCTGGACCGCCGGGCCCGCGGCCGGATGCCCAACCTGCTGCTGTACGAGGTGGGCGCTCCGGCGCAGGACGGCATCTACCGGCATCCGGCCAACCCGAACAACGGCGGCCCGGTCAACGAGCTCGTCCAGCAACGCTGGTTCGCCGCCGCCTGCCAGATGGCGCGGGAACGCTCCCTGGCCGGCCTGTACTGGTGGCGGGTGGACTTCCACGTCAATCCGGGCACCGTCGACCCGCTGCGGGACCGGCACGAGTCGTTCGCCGGCAGGGCCGCCGAACAGACGATCCGGGACTGCTTCTCGGGCTGGAGGGCGGTACGCTGAGCTCTTCCCCGTCACGTGCGGTCATCGGTGTGTCCGGTGTCGCGGTACTCGCGGTGATGTTGCAGAGTACCGGAGGATTCCGCGCGGAGCTGCTCGGGCCGGATCTTCTCCTCGCCGCCAGCGGCTACCTGACCACCCGCGTCCTGCTGGCCGCCTGCTCCCGGGCCACCGGAACGCGCGAACGGCACGGCCACGAACACGGCCACGAACACGGCCGCAGCCACGACCACGGTCACGGCCGTGCCGGCCCCGGCCTGGCCGGCGTCTACCGTGGCCATGTCAGGGAGCACGTCAAGCAGCGGCTCCCGCTGCTGCTGTTCACCCTCGTCGCCACCGTCGGGCTCGCCGTGCTGCTCAGCCCGCCCGGCCAGGCCCGGCAGCTCGGCCCACAGGCGGTCGCCGGCCTGGCGCACGTGGGGAACTGGTTCGACCTGGTGTCACGGAACTGGCTGGCCGGCGCCGGCGGCGACTGGTACGCCGACCGGCCCGCCCAGCTCGACCCGCTGGGCCTGCTGTGGCTGCTCGGCCTGGTCGAGCAGTTCGCCATCGCCGGTCCGCTGCTGCTGGTCGGCATCTGGTGGGCCTCCCGGCTGCTCGGCCGGCCGGGGCACACGGGCCGGACGGCCCGGACGGCGGGGCTGGCCGCGGCCGGCACCGTGCTGCTCGCCGCCGGCGCCTGCCTGGTCGGCCCGGCCCGGGCCGCCACCGGCGCGGGCCTGCCCGAACTGGCCCTGGGCAGCCACGTCCGGGCGGCCGAATGGCTGTTGGGCGCCGCGGCGGCCGCGGTGGTGGTGGCCGCGCGGGCCCGCCGCGCGGAACGGGCCCACGACGCGCAGGCCCAGCACACCCCGTCGGCGTTCACCCAGTCGGTGACGGCGCCGGCCGCTGCCGGCGGCCCGGCCGCCGGTGGCCCCGTCCGGGCGCGGAGCTCCTGGTGGGCGGCGGCGGCCGGGACGATCGCACTGGCTGTGCTGGCCGCCGACGGGATCATCGCCACCGCGTACCCCGCCGGCTGGCTGCGTAACGGGGGCCCGGCCGTCGCCGCCGGCGCCGGCGCGCTGCTGCTGGCCAGCGTGGACCGCCCGCCGGCACCTGCCCGTCACAACCCGTTGCAGTGGCTGCTCGGCCGGGGCCTGCCGGTGGAGCTGGGCGGGCTGGGCTACCCGCTTCTGCTCCTGCACCTGCCGCTGTTCTGGGTGCTGGCGACCGCGTTCCCGCGGGTCCGCCCGCATGCCCTGCTGGTGGTCGGCGGGGGGCTGGCCGCGCTCCTCGGGCTGCTGCTGCAGGACGCGCTGGTCGGCCGGCTGCGCCTGCGCCGGTGGCCGCTGCGCTGGACCGCCCCGGTGCTGGCGGTGGCCTACACCGCCGTCGCGGTCGGTGGGGCATGGCTGCCCGGCCTGGTCGAGCAGCGGTCACGGGCGGGCAGGCAGCCGGTGGTCCTGGTGCTGGGCGGGTCGTTCGCCGGTGATCTGGCCGCGGCGGCCGGCCGGCGCGGCTCCGGCCGCTACCCGGTGGTGGACGGCTCGCTGCCCGGCTGCGGGCTGTTCCCGGCACCACCGCCGGCGACGCCGCGGGCCCACGTCAGCGCCGACGCCCAGCTGCCGGCATCGGCGCGGGCACCGGCGGTGCCGGCACGCGACTGCGCGCACTGGGACCGGTACTGGCGCTCCCAGATCGCCGCCAGCCGGCCCGGCGTCCTGCTGGTCGACCTGAGTGGGGACGCGGCGGCGCGGCTGGTGGGCAGCGCGGTCGTCTCCCCCTGCGACGTCGGCTACCGGCAGGTCTACCGGGAGCGGCTGGCCGCGGCCGCGCGCCTGTGGGAGCAGGAGGCTCCCGGCCGGCCGGTGCTGCTGGCCAACAGCCGCCGTGTCACCGGGGACACCGACCCGATGTCCAGCCGCTGCTACAACGCGCTGATCGCCGAGGCCGCCGGCCGGTACCCGCAGGTCCTGCCGCTCGACATCGACGCGGCGCTGTGCCAGGAGGACCGCTGCTGGACCCGTACCGCCTCCGGCGGCCCGTTCTACATCGACGCCGTCCACCTGAGCACCGCTGGCATGCACCAGCTCGCCCCGTGGCTGGAGACAACGATCAGCCGGGCGGCGCTGCCGGCCCCCACCAGCGTCGCCGGAGGCACGGCCCCGGTGCGCGCGGGCCGTTGACCAGGCACGACGACGACCACGCCCCCATGGACGACGACCACATCCAGGGAACGGACGGCTGCCACGCCCGGAGGAGCCATCACGGTCGGGGGCGATGTCGAGGGCGGAGGAGAAGAATCGTTCCAACGACGACCATCCGGGGAACGATCACCTGGACGACCGCCCGGGGCACGGCGTCCGGCGGCACGGTACTCAGTGGCACGCCGCCCCGCGATGCGGGGCGTAAAGGCACGCCGCCCCGCGATGCGGGGCGTAAAGGCACGTTGACGGCTGTGACGAACAGGTGGAGGCGGACGTGACGGGCACGAACAGCTCTTTCGAGAGCATGCGTGACGCCCTGACGCCGCGGGACCCGCGCACGATCGGCCCCTACCGCATCCTCGGCGTACTCGGCGGCGGCGGGATGGGCCGGGTGTACCTGGGCCAGTCACGCTCGGGGCTGCTGGTCGCGGTCAAGACGGTGCGGGCCGACATGGTGGAGGAGCCCGGCTTCCGGGAGCGTTTCGCCCGGGAGGCCGCCGCGGCCCGGCAGGTCAGCGGCGTGTACACGGCGTCACTGGTGGACGCCGACGCCGACGCCGCGATGCCGTGGCTGGCCATCGCCTACGTGCCCGCGCCGTCGCTGTCCTGGCTGGTCCGCCGGGCCGGCCCGCTGCCGGTCGACGCGGTGCTGTGGCTGGCGGCCGGGATCGCCGAGGCGCTGGAGTCCATCCACCGGGTGGGCCTGATCCACCGGGACCTCAAGCCGTCGAACGTGCTGGTGACCCGGGAGAACCCGAAGGTGATCGACTTCGGGCTGGTCCGGTCGTCGGTCGGCAGCGCGCAGCTCACCCAGGCTGTGATCGGGACGCCGCACTACATGTCCCCGGAGCAGGCCATGGACACCGCGTCGGTGACCCCGGCCACCGACGTGTACTCCCTCGGCGCCACCCTGCTGTACGCGGCGACCGGCCGCACCGCCTACCACGGCGACACACCGGTCAACGTGCTGGCCCAGCTGCTCTCCCGGCCACCGGACCTCTCCGCCCTCCCACCGGCGCTCACCGACCTGATCCGCCGCTGCATGCAGCGTGACCCGGCACGCCGGCCCACCCCGAACCGCCTGCTGGAGGAGATCGACAGACGCTGGCAGCAGGCGACCGGCTTCGGCGCGCAGCACTGGCTGCCACCCGCCGTCTACGACCTGGTGGACGCCTACGAGCGAGGGCACCGCCCGGACGCCCGGGACAGGCCCGCCGG
>NZ_CEVIVD010000019.1:33517-36032 GCF_982290655.1 Protofrankia sp. CiP1_Cm_nod3 | reverse complement strand
CCCCGGCGGACAGCCAGCCGTCTCTGGCGGACAGCCATCTGCTCTCGACAGAAAGCCACCCCTTCCTGGTGGACGGTCACCCGGAGTACAAGCGGGAGCGGGACAGGCCCGGATGGGACAGGGCGAGACGGACCAGGCTCGGGACCGCCGGATACCGGCGGACGCGGCCGACCGGGACAGCGCGGCCCTGACCAGGACGCCGCCGGGGTCACCGGCGCGGCCCGGGCCGCCGCCCACCTCCCGGGAGCCGATCTCCAGCCCGCCGGGGCGGCACTCCCCCCCGCTCTCGCCGACACCGCCGTTACCGTGGGAGCCGTCCTCATCGGACGGCCGCGCCGGCCGGGCAGGTACCAGCGCCGGCCAGGAACACACAGGTCGCACCGGCTATGGATACGCGGGCCGTAGCGACTACGAACACGCGGATCGCACCGACCGTGGGTACACGGGTCGTACCGGCCACGCGGACCGGGAGCACACCGGTGACCGGCCTGCGCCCGCGCCTGTGCCTGCGCCTGTGCCTGCGCGGCCGCACCGGCGGGCCCTGCTGCGGGCGGGTGGCGCCATCGCCGTGGCCGCGGCGGCCGGGGCGGGCACGTGGGGGGCGGTGCGCCTGCTCGGTTCCGATGGCGCCGATGGCGCCGCCGGCCCACGGCCGTGGGTCTTCACCACCGGTGACGAGGTGTACTCCTCCCCCGCGGTCGAGGCGAGTGTGGTCTACATCGGCAGCAACGACCACCACCTGTACGCCATCGACGCGGTCACCGGCCGTGAACGCTGGCGGTACGCCACCGACGGGGCGGTCACGTCGTCCCCGGCGGTCGCCGGCGACACGGTCTACGTCGGCTGCAACGACGCCTACCTGCACGCGGTGGATGTCACGGACGGGCAGCCGCGTTGGCGCTTCCGCGCCGGGGCGGTGATGCACTCCTCTCCGACCGTGGTCGACGGGGTGGTCTATATCGGCTGCCGTGACCGCAACCTGTACGCGGTCCACACGGCCACGGGCCGCGAATTCTGGCGCTTCACCGGCGATGACTGGTTCAATTCGTCACCAACAGTAGTCAGCGGTGGGGTATATGTCGGCTGCCGCGACCGCAACATCTACGCGCTGGACGCGGCCACCGGCCGGAAACGCTGGCAGCGCACCACCGGCAGCAGCGTCGACTCCTCCCCCACCGTCTCCGGCGGCATGCTGTGGATCGGCGCCGACGACCACAACGTCTACGCGCTGAAGACCTCGGACGGCACCCCGACCTGGCAGTTCACCGCGGACAACGGCGTGGTCTCCACGCCCACGCTGGTGGACAAGGTGCTGTACGTGGGCAGCGACGACGGCAACCTGTACGCGCTGGACGCGGACACCGGCCGGACCCGCTGGCGGTTCCACACCGGCAACGGCATCCGTTCCTCGCCCACCGTGTCCGGCGATCTGGTCTACGTGGGCAGCCGGGACCGCTATGTGTACGCGGTGGACATCGTCACCGGCGAGCAACGATGGAAGTTCGCCACCCGGGCCCCGGTGGACGACTCCTCACCCGTGGTGGAGAACGGCCTGCTCTACGTCGGCAGCCTGGACCACAACGTCTACGCGCTGGACGCGGCCACCGGCGCCGGCCCGTGACCACGGATCCCGGTCGTGAAATTCCGGTCACGAGATCGTCCCCGACAACCCGGACACAGCGGGAACGAACGGGGTACCGTCAAGATAGTTGAACGCTCAACGGCATGCCGCCCGCACGGTGCCATCCGCACGGCGGCGTCCGGCCGAGCGCCCGACCGCAGACAGTGCCCGACCGTGCCAGGCGCTACCGGACAGCGCCCGGGCGCCGAACGGCCCGAGGAGGAGATCATGGGCATCCACCGCCTCAACCACGTCGTCCTCTATGTCCGTGACGTCGCGCGTACCACCGCCTTCTACACCGACGTCCTGGACTTCCGGGTGACGATGACGATCCCCGGCCGGGCCGCCTTCCTGCAGGCGCCGGACTCCACCAACGACCACGACATCGGCCTGTTCGAGCTCGGCGCGGCCGCCGGCAGCTCGCCGGCCGGCCGGTCGGCCGTGGGCATGTACCACATCGCCTGGGAGGTCGGTACCCTTACCGACCTGGAGGACGCGGCCCGCCGGCTCGTCGCGGCGGGGGCGCTGGTCGGCTCGTCCGACCACGGCACCACCAAGAGCCTGTACGCCCACGACCCCGACGGCCTGGAGTTCGAGGTCGTCTGGGTGGTCCCCGCGCACCTGCTCGACGACGCCGCGGCCGTCGCGAACCGCGCCGGTACCCGGCCGCTGGACATCGCCAGGGAGAAGGCGCGCTACGGCGCGGGCACCCGCGGCGGCCTCGGGATCTCCGTCCCGCTCGGCGTCACGGTCTGACGCGAGGCTCGGACGCGGCGGGCCCGGGCCGGCCGGCCGTTCAGACGGTCCCGCCGCCTCGCCCCGAGACCGAGGCCGGGCCTGCGGCCGGTGGACGCGACGCACTCGCCGTGTTCACCGTGTCATCCGTAATACCCA